>NZ_JBQCWZ010000032.1:0-21966 GCF_051956895.1 Neisseria sp. P0021.S006 | reverse complement strand
TGCAAAGCAAACTGATTATGCAGGTGCATGACGAATTGGTGTTGGAAGTACCTGAGGCAGAGCTGGATTTAGTCAAAGAAAAACTGTCGCAGATTATGGCGAAAGTGGACGAAGGGATGTTGAACGTGCCGCTGGTGGCAGAAGTGGGCGTGGGTATGAATTGGGAAGAGGCACATTGAGATAGTATGGTGGTTAACAGATTGTTTTGAGAAAGGAATAAAGTAATGAGTGTTCAAGATTTAATTGACGACAGTGTAGAGTTATTCAATAAGAAAAAATTTGACGAAGCGATTGAGAAGCTGAATCAGGCTTTAGATAAAATTGAAGATAAAAATAGCCAAATTCAGGAGCAAAACGATATTCAGTTTTTGCTTGGCCGTTGTTATTTAGAGCAGGCGAAGAAAGCCAAAGGCAAGGATTCGGAACAGTTGTTTGAGCAGGCAGTTAAACATCACCAACAGCAATTGAGGCTTGCCGAACAGCTGGAAGATAAGCAAAACAGCCTTCAAGAACAAATCTATGCCGAATCTTGGCTTAGCCACTGCTATTTAGAGCAGGCGAAGAAAGCCAAAGGCAAGGAGTCAGAACAGTTGTTTGGAAATGCAGTTGAGCATTTCCAACAATCATTGGAATTTGCCAAACAGCTGGCAGACAAGCAAAACAGCCTTCAAGAACAAATCAATGCCCAATATTGGCTTGGTCGTTGCTATTTAGAGCAGGCGAAGAAAGCCAAAGGCAAGGAGTCAGAACAGTTGTTTGGAAATGCAGTTGAGTATTTCCAACAATCATTGGAATTTGCCAAACAGCTGGCAGACAAGCAAAACAACCTTCAAGAACAAAACAATGCACAATTTGGGTTAGGCAGCTGCTATTTTGAACAGGCGCTAAAAGCCAAAGGCAAGGAATCGGAACAGTTGTTTGGAAATGCAGTTGAACACCACCAGCAGCAATTGAGGCTTGCCGAGCAGTTGGAAGATAAACAAAACAGCCTTCAAGAACAAATCTATGCACAATCTTGGTTAGGGCGCTGCTATTTAGAGCAGGCGAAGAAAGCCAAAGGCAAGGAATCGGAACAGTTATTTGAGCAGGCAGTTGAACACCACCAACAGCAATTGAGTCTTGCCGAACAGCTGGAAGATAAGCAGAACAGCCTTCAAGAACAAATCGATGCCCAATCTTGGCTTGGCCGTTGCTATTTTGAGCAGGCACTAAAAGCCAAAGGCAAGGAGGCAGAACAGTTATTTGGACGGGCAGTTGAGCATTTCCAACAATCATTGGAATTTGCTAAACAGCTGGCAGACAAGCCAAACAGCCTTCAAAAACAAAACAATGCACAATCTTGGTTAGGCCGTTGTTATTTCGAACAAGCCATAATTCAAAAAAACTGGGAAAGATATTTTGACTGGAAAAAACAGAAAATACAGGGAGATTTATTTGGAACTCAAAAAGAAAAAACAGTAATAGACGACATTACTACCATTCTGGCAGTTTTAAATATCCCGCCTATGGAATTAGGGTCAATTCCTCTTGCCCATTATACTTCGCCCTCAGTATGCGAAAGATTATTCGGCATTGTTAGTGATAAAGCCGATGATAAAGTTCCTGTTGATAGTAATAAGGTTAGTCCGATGAGAATTGGCAGCTCCACTTATATGAACGACCCGACCGAAGGGGAAGGGCTGTTGGAGTTGTTGAATCTGCAGGATTTGGAATTGGAAAACAAGGCTGACTGCCCTGTCCATAATGCTTTCTTTACCTGTTTCTCCAGCCGCGTCAACGATTTGAACCAGTTCCGTTTGTATGGCAAAGAAAATGGAGTAGAAGCATCGGGCTGCTGCTTGGTATTTAATAAAAACGGAGATTGGTTGAAAGAGCCTGATATTTCTGCTTCGTTCGGAGGTTTTACAAACAAACAGAACGAAGGTTTAAAAGAATTAGCGAAGGTAGATGTAGCGGGTTTAGAAGATGAAAGCCTGCCACTTTATCAGGTGGCTTATATCGCTTATTACGATGAATATGTTGCTGAAGAGAAATGTAAGAAATGGTTGATGAATGAGAACAACCAAAAATTCGGCATTCGATTAAAGCCTGTAGGAAAAAATCCAAGTTTGTATCAATTGCGTATCAACAAGCTTGAAGAAGCGTTGATAGAGTTAATGAAAAAATCTAATAATATCAGCGATGAAGACAAAAAAGCTTTGGAATATATCCGTTATCTTTTTAAAGATTTCGCTTTCCGCGATGAGGAAGAATTCCGTCTGCTGAAAATCGAACAAATCGGTTCGGACAAAATCGAATATTGCAAAACCACAAAATCCGTCTATCTGCCTTATGCCGATATACGCGATATTGTGGATGAAGTGATTTTGGGGACGAATTACGAAAAGAGCGGAAAAGAGCGCAAGGCGGAAGTGTTTCAGCATTTGATGCGGAAATATTATCCAAACGTTAAAGTTTCCCGCTCGTCGTTGCCGATTAATGCTAATCCGCCGATTAAGAAGGATTAATCAATCTCAGGCCGTCTGAAAATCCTTAAACATTTTCAGACGGCCTTTTTTCTATGCCGATTCTCTACATTCTATTCGCCGTATGCTTTTGTTCTCGGCCGTTTGTCTCTTTTTTTCATGAATAATGTTGCCGGTGTTACAATCGGCATATTCTTATTGTTATCAAACAGGTGTTTCATGCAGTTTTTTGGCCTGCTTATTCCTATTATTATCGGCTATTTTGCTGATGAGATGTTCACCGGCGTCATTATTGGGTCGTTGTTTTGGCTGGTTGCTTGGTCAATCGCCAAACAACGCCAAGAAGAGCGTTTGGCTGAATCTGCTACGGCAGGTGATAGGATGCAAAAGCTGGAGCAGGAAATCGAGCTGCTGAAACGGCGTTTGTCGGTGTTGGAGCATGAGGCTGTCCGTGATGAGGCGAAGGTAGGGCAAGGGCTTGAGGCTCGGGCTGTTGCAGATGTTCAGACGGCCTCTGAGCCGCTTCAGGTTCGGGTTGAGTCTGAAGCGGAAGCTGCGCCTGTTAAGCAGAAAATTGAAGAGGCGTTTGCTCCTTCTTTTTCTATACCTATTAATCCTGTTTCTGCCAAGGCTGCTGCTTCGTCTGAGCCTGTTGTGGAAGAAGTTGTCGAGGCGGTTGCTCCGGTTGCTGCTGAACAAGAAGAGCTGCCTAAGGAAGAGGCTGTTATTGCTTCGATGCCGTCTGAAAACGAAGAGGCTCCATCGCGTCAATTCGTTATCCATAAAGATAAGGTGGAAGGAGGAGAGTATAAGTTTTCCGACAATCCGATTGTTGCTTGGTTCTTGCGCGGTAATCCGCTGTTGAAAACCGGTATTGTGGTGCTGTTCCTCGGCTTGGCGTTTTTGTTGCGCTATGCCTCCGAGCGGGTTCATGTGCCGGTGGAGCTGCGTTATCTGACTGTGGCAGGCGCGGGTTTGGCGGCGGTGGTCGGCGGCTGGAAGCTGCAAAGCCGTAAGCGTGAATATGGCTTGGTGTTGCAGGGTTTCGGCGTGGCGGTGATGTATCTGACGGCCTTGGCGGCGTTGAAACTACATCCGCTGCTGCCTGTGTCGGTCGTGTTCGGGCTGATGGTGGCGATGGTTGTGCTGATGGCGTGGCTGGCGGTAAGGCAGAATGCGCAGATTATGGCGCAGGTTGCTTTAATCGGCGGTATGGCCGCGCCTTTGCTGACTTCAGACGGCAGCGGCAATTATTTGGTGCTGTTTTCTTATCTTGCCCTGCTCAACGGCGGTGTGGTCGCGATTGCGTGGTTTAAGGCATGGCGTCCGCTGAACCTGACGGGTTTTGTCGCTACTTTTGCCATTGCCGCGCTGTGGGGCATGCGAAGTTATACGCCGCAACATTTCGCCACTACCGAGCCTTTCTTGATTTACCACTGGCTGCTTTATACCTTTATCGCGTATCTGTTCGCACGCCGTAAGTTGACGGAAAACAGCGAAGACGGCGTTACGCCGATTGCCGACAATGCGACTTTGGAAGAAATCGGCAAGAGTATTTATACACACGGCCTGCGCGTGCATGTCCTCGACCATACTTTATTGTTTGGCACGATGGCGGCAGCGTTCGGCCTGCAATACCGCATGGTGGAGCATTGGCCGTCTGCGGATGCGCTTTCCGCATTGGGTTTTGCCGCTGTTTACGGACTGGCCGCGCTGCTGCTGAAACGTCAGCAGGGTTTGTATATTTTGCGTCAGGCGTTTTTTGCGTTGGCGGTGTTGTTCCTCACAATTGCCGTTCCGCTTTATTTTGAACCGAGCAATACGGTTATCTTGTGGAGTGCCGAATCCGCATTGGTTTATTTCTTCGGTTTGCGTCAACAGCGTCCGCATATCCGTTTGGGTGCGCTGATGGTTTATCTCTTGGCGGCACTGATTCAGTTGGGCAATTATCAGAACTTCGGCACCGATACCGTTTTGGAAGGGCAGTGGTTTACGACGGTTGTGGTGTTGCTTGGCGGAGCGGCGATTTATTTATTGTGGTATTTCTCGCGTCGCGAAGGTTCGGCGCAATGGGAAAAATCTGTTCAGACGGCCGTGTTGTCTGCCGCCTTGCTGTACATCTCTATTTTGCCTTTGCTCTTCTTGGCCGAGCGCGGCTGCATTGTCGCTCTTTCCGCTTTGGCGGCGGCGTGGGCATTCTGTCGGCGCAAACACGAGCCGAATGTGTTTATCACATTTACCTTGGGCAATGTATTGTTCGCCCTGTTGCTGCAAGCCGGTATTATTTATGAATCCCAAGGTTTCCTGAGCCATCTGTACCTTATTGCCGCTACGCCTTTGCTGTTTGCGGCTGCCTACGCGCTGCAATATCCACGCGTGCCGGTTAACACCGAAAAGCCGGAAGGAAACGAGGTTTACTTTGCGAAGGTTGCAGGCTGGATCATCCTGCTTACTGCGTTGGCGACAGGCAGCTACGCCCTTTATATGCAATGGACAGGCGAGGAAACCCTGTTTACCCAGTTGTGGCTGTGGCCGATATTTGCCGGCCTGCTGCTGTTTGCCAAACGTCTGAAATGGGAAGAGCTTCTGCAAACCAATTTGGCATTCTTGCCATTGTTTGGCCTGCATTTCCTCTCCTACCATACCGAACATGCGGTGACAGCCGCCGCAGCCTTGCCGCTTGCCGCCGCTACCGTGTTGAACTTCATTATTCTGAACAACTATCCGCGCCATGATCTGATTTGGTTGCACAAACTCAATATCACGATACTCGGCGTACTTTGGACGCTTTGGACCGCGCTGTATGTCGGTGGTCTTCTCTCCGGCGTTTGGTCGCAGCTCTCATGGCTGGTTGTGCCTTTGGCGATGTGGATTGTTTTCCATACGCAGCGCCACCGCGAATTTTTCAGACGGCATCAAGCCATTTATCAGCATTTTGCTATGCCGTTGTGCGCCCTTGCCGCTGCCTGTTGGATGCTGTGGACCAACTTCTCCACGCCGTTCCAACCTTCACCGTTGCCGTATATTCCCGTGCTCAATCCGGTGGAACTCGCCAGCGCCGGCATGCTTTGGTTTGCACTGAAATCTCTGCCCGAAGCCTTACCGCCCGACCTTCGCCGTACCACGGCAACCACAGTTTCCGCCTTGGCATTTATGCTGATCAGCGCAGGCGTGATGCGCGTATGGCATTTCTACGACGGCATCACTTGGCGTCTCGACATCATGCTGCAATCCTTCGGCCTGCAAGCTAGCCTCTCCGTCGTTTGGGCGGTAACCGCCATCATCTTGATGGTACTCGGCAACCGCCGCAAACAGCGTTCCTACTGGATGACAGGCGCGACGCTGATGGGCATCGTAGTTGTCAAACTCTTCCTGATCGAGCTTTCCAACAGCGGCGGTATCGAACGCATCGCCTCCTTCATCATCGTCGGCCTGCTGCTGCTTCTGGTCGGCTGGTTTGCACCCGTTCCGCCCAAAGCAGAGAATGATGGCGAACCTAAAGCCTAATCACTAATCCCCAAAGGAAAAGGCCGTCTGAAACCCCATTTAAGTTTCAGACGGCCTGAGACCTTTGCAAAGGATGGTTGAACAAATTATACATTATACCCGTGCAGAAAACGTGCTGCTTCATTGTTCCATTTGACCAAATGATCGCCTTTGGCCGTCAGGTTTTCAGCACCGCGCTCGCCCAAGATAATCTCGGAAGACTGGCGTTTGCCTGTTTTCAACGCAATTTTGGTCGGCAGGTTGTCACGTAGGCGGCCGCTGAGTGTTTTCGCATCGGGGCGTTGCGTTGCCAATAACAGATACATTCCTGCGGAGCGCGCTTTTTGTGCCAGCCGTACTAAATGCCCTTCTGCGTCACTGCTGACATCGATAAGGTCGGCCAGTTCGTCAATCACGATAACAACATATTTTGGACGGGCGTGCTGTGGGACTTCTGCAATATCCTTTGCAGCGTATTCGTCCATCAGGCGGTATCGTTTATCCATCTCGTCAGCAAAAGACGACAATATTTCAGCAGCTTCTTCCGCATCGCTGACTATGCGCCCCTGCCATAAATTCGGACGGTCTTTGAAGGCGGCGAAATCCGCAGAAACTTTGCAATAACACACGACGATTTCCGTTTCATTCTGAGGAGCGAGTTCGAACAGGGAAGCCAGCATTGAGCGCACCAGTACCGATTTCCCAGCCCCCGTTTCCCCGCCTACCATCACATGCGGCGCGGTGGCAAAATCTTGAAACACGGGTTCGCCGCGTTCGTCTAAACCGATACACACTGGCAATCTGAATTGCTGTGCCGATGCGCGGTATTGCTGTAAGGCCGTCTGAAACTCACTTTGCCCGTATTGCCGCCAAGTGTCTTGCGGGCGCAGGATATTGATGTGCCATGTATTGGCTTCGCCGCGTATGCGTCCGCAGCGCATTTCATCATCGCCGATGCCTAATTCGGAGCAAATCTGGCTGTGGTATTTTTCCAAATCCACATAGCGGTCGAACTGCACGCGCAGGCAGTCGTAGCGTACGCCGCCGTATTCTGGTTGTATCGTGCCGCCCTTGCCGACTGTTTTGTCCAGTGCGGTTTTGAGTTTGATGCAGGTTTGTTCTTCCATAGCGGAAGCGGCCGGGTGCAGGCTGCCTGAAACGGCCTGTGTAGCACCGTCCGAACCACCGTCTCTGTGTTGCGCCGCCAAGCCGGCCAGTTCGTCAAAGAATATTTTTTTGGCTTCCACGATGCTGCTGTCACAGTAGTCCAAGGCTTTCCGGTAACGTTCCTCCAGCAGTTTCGCGCCGTTGTGCCACGCCAGTTGGATATAGGCAAACAAGTGTTTTTTGGTGAATTTCCGTTCTGGCACTTCGTCAAACATGCGCTGGCTGATGTAGGCTAGCCAAAATTTTTCTTCGCCTTTTTTGCCGTTTTGATTAAAGCAGGTGTTGAACGATGCGATTTCCAAACCACCGTCCATGCTGGGTTTCTGTTCCCAATCTTTGATATTTTTGGTTTTGGCAAAGCAGAAGGCGATGCACAGCCGCGCCCATTCATGGTTCTGCATTTTAGGCAGCACGCCGTCGCTTTCGAGCTGTTTTAGGATTTTGGCTGCTTCGCCGCTGGATTTGATGTGGGTGTTTTCGGTCAGCGTTACCCAGTATTTGTCGTTGCAGATTTTGTCGTCGTCCAATTCGTACATGGCGTTTCCCTTTATTCAAAATAGGCGTGCGGGGTAACGGTGGCGCATTTTCCACCGCCTTGCAGGATTTGAGAACGGATAAGGTAGCTCTTGCCGATGCATCCTTGTGCGTTGAGCTTTTGATAGGTTTCGGAACCGATTTCGGCACTCTGCACCAGAATAATCACTTGGCGGTTTAAATTCATCCAGTATCGCACTAGGTTGTCGCAATGGCGCGTGTCCAAAGATGTGAGCGGGGTATCGACCACGAAGGGGACCTGGTAGTCGGTAATTTCGGCCAGCGCGGCAATCAGGGTCAGCACCAGTATTTTCTTTTCACCGTGCGAAAGCGGCTGGAAGTCGATAGCCGTGCCGTTTTGGCTGTACAGAGACAGGCTGCCGTCTTCGCCGATTTCGATGTCGCCGATTTGTTTGTCATGGGCGATTTTCTTGTGCAGGCTGCTTACGGTTTTGCGGAATGCATCCAGTTTGCTGCGGCGCAGTTGCACGGCCAAGTCGTCTATCAGGCGGCACACGGCCTCGGCACGCTCGGCCTTTTGCTGTTTGGGCAGGCTGTCTATCAGTTCCTGTTGCAGGGTTTCCCATTCGGTTTTCAGGCGGTTGACTTCGGTTTGGCTGCGCTCGATGCTGTTTTGCACGCCGCCGAGTTTTTGGTTGGCTTCGGCCAGCTCTTTCTGAACACGCTCCAATTCTTCGCGCAGGCGGTCGGAATCGACAAGCCTGTCTTTCTGCTGTTCGTAGCAGCGTTTCAGCTCGGCCAGTTTGGTTTCCTGGCGATTTTTCTCTTTGTTTAGGCTGCCGAGGTCGTTGTCAGGCGATGTGATGCGGGCGATGTTTTCGAAGGCAGCCTGAAAGCATGAATCGTCCAAGTAATTGTGCTGCATGGGGTCAGATGCATCTGGCGGCAGTTTATCGAACAGAACGTTCCATGATTCGTTCAGAGCACGTTTGAGCAGTTCGTCTTTCAGGATTTTCGGCGTCAGTAGTTCCAGCGTGTTGGGATTGGTGGAAAACGCTTGCCAGAATTCTTCCAACCGGTGCGCGTTCTGCTCTTTGCCCTGCTCGTGCAGCAGGCGGCGGTAATCACCGTGAAGTTGTGTTTTCAGGGCGGTGATATCGCTTTCAGGCAGTAGGGCAAGCGGCAAGGCTAACAAGGCTGCCTGAATGTTTTGGTTCAGTTGGGCGGTTTCGGCTTCACATTGTTCGATTTGGGCAATCAGCTCTTTGGAATGCTGCGTGCTGCCCGCGCCCCGCAACCGCATCTGCAAGTCGTCCTGCCGAGCTTCGGTTTCCTGCTTCTGCCGCTGCCACTGTTGCAGGGTTTCGGTATGACGCGCCAACTCTTCAGAGGCAGCCTGAAAACGGCGTTCGGCTTCAGAAAGCAGCTCTTTTTGCCTGCCACCCGCCTTTTCGCTGTATAGCTTCTGCCCGTATTCCCTCACCTCTGCCTGCAAGGCTTTAAGCAGGTCGATGCCCAAAAGTTTGTTCAGCGCGCCGCTCATCCAGCCGCCCGCACCAAACTGCTTGGCGATATTGACCAATTGTTCGCCGTCAAAAAAGAAAAAAGCAGAATATTCTGACGGCAGGCCGTAATCTTCCAAATATTCTTGGATTTCTTCACCGTCTATAGGTTTTTTCAGGCCGTCTTTGCCTATGTAATACAAAAGCAGCTGGTTGCTTTCTTCCTGATAGAGGCCCAAATGGTCGAAATACCATTTACGAACAATACGGATACCCTGTTCGCCAAAGGCATAGCTTTCCATCAAATCCATTTCCAGCACTATTTCATAAGAGCGCGCAAAGGCGGCAGTGGCTTCCTTATATAAGGACTGACTGATGAAATCGCGGTATTTGAATCCGCTGTCGACCAAACCGGCACGCTGGAAATTGTCAATCGCGTCTTTGTCATACAGGCACAGATATATCGCTTCCAGCAGCGTGGTTTTACCGTGCCCGTTTTCCGCCCCGACCAAAATCAGGTTTCGCCCTTTTTCAGGTGGGGGAAATTCAAATTCGGCTTCGGCGTAGGATTTGAAATTTTTCAGTTTTATCCGTTTGATATACACCTTATTCCCCCCATAAATCCTGTTGTTCGAAGATTTTGTCCAGCTTCTGCTTCATGCCGCCGTATTTGTCACCCTTGCGCCGCACCTGGCGCGCCCAAGCAAGAAGTTCTGCCGCCGCTTCCATTTTGACATTGTGTTTTTCGGCGGCCGCTTCCAGCAAATGGCGCGCGTCAGGGTCGCGCCACAGCAGCAGGTCGGCAATTTGTGCTTCGGTTTCCGGGTTCATCGTCTGTCTCCTTGTTTCAAAATATCTTCCGTCCAAATCTGCTTGATTAGGTCGATTTCGTCCTGCGAAATCAGTTCTTCGCCGAAAGCAGCCTGCACGTCTAGCAGCTTCGCCAGCATTTCCTGCCGCGCCGTGATGGTGAACGGGCCGGGGATGTGTTTTCCGCCTTTGAACGTGAGTTTTCCGTTGCGCCGTTCGGCCTGGCGGTATTCGGGTTTGTTACGGATATCCACCAACCAGTTGCGGTATTCAATTAACGGTGCAAATTCGGTTTTCCCCGCATCCACAAATCCTTGCAGGCTTCTATCTTTATTGACCACCGTACACGTCCAACAGCCGAAACGGCTGGAATTAGTGCCGCAGCCGGGGGCTTCTTCCTGCGACAGCACAATCGGGCATTCGCCGCCGGCGGCTTCGCGATAGAGCTTGATTAAATCGCTGTGTGTGCCTCCCCAGGGCGGGTCGTTGGCAGCAAGGAATTCCCACACATCGTCGGTACTCAAATCGGCAATTGGTCGGTACACCAGCGCGTTCTTCAAATCGCCGTGCGGGGTCAGGTTGCTGTTTTCCAGGTTCTTGTGGTTTTCTATGCTGGCCTTGCGGGTGGCGGATTCGTCTTTGCGCACACCCAGCACGATGATGGCTTTGCCGTTTTCGTTTACTTTTTGCAGGATGTAGCCGCTGGTTGGTTGGATTTTCAGGCGGTCAGTACACCAGCGCATCGAGCGGTTGGGCGTGGGGTAGCCTTTGCCGATAAGCAGCGTCCAAAACGTGTCCTGCAATTTCGGCACGGTGATTTCGCCGCTGACGGGCAGCCTGAAAATTTCGGCGGCGCGCAGGATTTCTGCCAAAGATTGGCGCATGTGTTTCACCACCAGCGGGCTTTCCACCAGCGTGTCGTTGGAAATGAAGAACACCTGCCGCGTCCGCAGCATCGGCGGCAGCGAAAGCAGCATGTCAAACACCAAATGGGCGACAAGGGTGCTGTCCTTGCCGCCTGAAAAGGTAACAATCCAAGGGTAGTGCTGCGTTTCGCTCAAATATTCTTCAGTGATGTTTTGGCGTATAGCGTCGAACGGGTTGGCAGGGTGTATGGGTATTACGGTCATTTTTATACATATTTCTTATTTGCACCTAAAACAGGTGCATGCGTGATTGTACCTAAAATCGGAGCGCATGAGAAATATTCGTTTGTCGGTACACTCTGCCGAACACACCTATTTGCGACAACTCCTTATCCGCAGAAGATTGGATTTGGGGTTGTCGCAGCGTGCATTGGCGGAACGGATGAATGTGGTGCATTCGTTCGTAGGAAAAGTGGAAACAGGTGACAGGCGGCTGGATATCTTTGAGTTTATTGATTATTGCCGCGCATTGAATTGGCAACCGGAGGAGGTATTGCAAAGTTTGCAGGAGGAAGCGGTATGAAAGATTTGGCAGCATTATTAAAATATGCGGAACAATTCCGCAGCCTGCATACAAGTTTTACACAAGCAAACAACCGTGCCCCGCATAAATTCATCCTTCTATACAGTTTATGCCTGCTGTATGAATCAGGCAGCCTGCACACAGAAAAAATTGATTTTTCGGATACGCTTTTGGAAGAATGGCAGGCAATATTCAGACAGCAATGGCAGCGGTGGGTGGCAAACGCATACCACCAAGAAAATTTCGGCATGCCGCTCTACCACATGAGGACCGAGCCGTTTTGGTATTTTTGTGTCAAACCTGGTATGGAAGATGCATTCGAACAAAAAAACCGCATGAAGGCTTTATCCAGCCTGCGTCAAACTGTTTCGGGCGTAGAAATCGATGCACTACTCGCACGGCTGCTTCGGCAGGCCGAAACGCGGGTGGTGCTGCAGGATGTGCTGTTGGCACAATTGTTTGAAATCTTATGAGCAGGGAAACGAGTGAAATTTAAAGTGCAGGCTGCTTTTTCATCACCCCAAAAGCAGCAGCCGTAGGTCGGATTCTCGAATCCGACATTTTCCAACAGCGTTTTTTTCGGAAACGATAGACGCGTCAATGTTTTTGTTGGATACGAGTATCCAACCTACATTTCTACTTCTGGATTCCCGCCTGCGAGGGAATGACGGCGGAGGTTTCGGCAAAATTGCTCCTCCCGTTTTCAGACGGCCTCTGCCATCTCCCTTCTACATCTCTTCCAATTTCGCAAACTTGGTGTCCAGCTCTTTTACGCCCTGTTTGCCGAAGTTGATGGTCAGTCGGGCAGATTCGCCTTTGTCCACGGCATCGATGATGACGCCGGTGCCGAATTTGGCGTGGCGGACGTTTTGGCCGATGCGGAAGCCTGCGTAGGTTTGGGGCTGTTTGTAGTCGTCGATGATTTTGTCTTTGAACATGGAGGTTTGGCGCGTGTTGCTGTAGCTGTCGTAGGCGGGTTTTTTGACGGACAGGTAGTGCAATACTTCGGGCGGGATTTCTTCGACAAAGCGGGAGACGATGCCGAATTGGGTTTGTCCGTGAAGCATGCGTTGCTGTGCCATGGTGATGTAGAGGCGTTTGCGGGCGCGGGTGATGGCGACGTACATGAGGCGGCGTTCTTCTTCGAGGCCGCCGCGTTCGGCAAGGCTCATTTCGCTGGGGAAGCGGCCTTCTTCCATGCCGGTGAGGAAGACGGCGTTGAATTCCAAGCCTTTGGAGGCGTGGACGGTCATCAGTTGGACGGCTTTTTCACCTGCGCCTGCTTGGTTTTCGCCGGATTCGAGGGCGGCGTTGCTCAAGAAAGCGAGGATAGGGAAGGCGGGGTCGTCTGAAATGTTTTCGGGCAGGGTTTCAAAGTTGCTGTCTTCGGGTTTGAACTCGATGGCGGCGTTGACGAGTTCGTCGAGGTTGTCGAGGCGGTCTTGGTTGTCGCCTTTTTGGGTTCGGTAGTGTTCGGTCAGGCCGCTGTCTTTGAGGATGCCGACGATGATTTCGGACAGGGGCATTTGTCCGACTTGGTTGCGCAGGGCTTCAATCAGGCGGACGAAGGCGGCGATTTTGGTGGCTTTTGCGCCGGCATTGCAGGCTGCCTGCCAGAGGGTGATGCCTTGTTCGTTTGAGGCCGTCTGAAGGTTTTCGATGGTGCGTGCGCCGATGCCGCGCGGTGGGAAGTTAATCACACGCAAGAGGGCGTTGTCGTCGTCGGGATTGACGGCAAGGCGCAGGTAGGCGAGGGCGTGTTTGATTTCTTGGCGTTCGTAAAAGCGCAGGCCGCCGTAGATTTTGTAGGGAATGCCGCTGCGGAACAGGTTTTGTTCGATGACGCGCGATTGGGCGTTGCTGCGGTAGAGGACAGCAATTTCGTCCAAATCCCAGCCTTCGCGTTCGAGGGCTTTGGTTTCGTCCACAATGAATTGGGCTTCTTCGAGGTCGGTAAAGGCGGAGTAGTAGCGGATTTTGTCGCCTGCTTCAGCGTCGGTGCGCAGGTTTTTGCCGAGGCGTTCGTCGTTGTTTTCGATGACGGCGTTGGCGGCGGCGAGGATGTTGCCGACGGAGCGGTAGTTTTGTTCGAGTTTGACGGGCGCGTCGATGTGGAATTCTTCCATCAGCGCGGTCATGTTGCCGACGTTTGCGCCGCGGAATCGGTAAATGCTTTGGTCGTCGTCGCCGACGGCAAAGACGGCGGCGTGGTTGCCGGCAATCAGTTTCAGCCACGCGTATTGCAGCTTGTTGGTGTCTTGGAACTCGTCGACCAAAATGTGATTGAAGCGGTTTTGGTAGTGCTGGCGCAGGATTTCGTTGTTTTGCAGCATTTCGTAGCTGCGGAGCATGAGTTCGGCAAAATCGACCACGCCTTCGCGTTGGCAGATTTTGTCGTATTCGGCGTAGCACTCAATCATGCGGCGTGTGTGCGGATCGGGCGCGCTCAACACGGAAGCGCGCAAACCGGATTCTTTTTGCGCGTTGATAAAGCCTTGCAGCGAACGCGGCGCGATGATTTCTTCGGCGATGTTGAGGCTTTTGAGCAGGCGTTTGATCAGGGAAAGCTGATCGCCGCTGTCGAGGATTTGGAAGGAAGAGGGCAGGCCGGCGTCGCGGTGGTGCAGGCGCAAAAAGCGGTGGCAGAGGCCGTGGAACGTGCCGAGCCACATGGCGCGGACGTTGACGGGAATCATCGCGCCCAAACGGGTCTGCATTTCTTTGGCGGCTTTGTTGGTAAACGTTACCGCCATAATGCTGTGCACGCTGGCTTGTCCGCTTTGCAAAAGCCATGCGATGCGCGTGGTCAGTACGCGCGTTTTGCCGCTGCCTGCGCCTGCCAAAACGAGGGCGGATTGCGGCGGCCAGGTTACGGCGGAGAGTTGTTCGGGGTTTAAGCCTTGCAGGAGATTGGGGGCGGATTCGTTGGGAAACATGAAGAGGCCGTCTGAAAAGAAATGGGAATGCGATATTTTAAAGGAAATACAAAAGGCCGTCTGAAAAGATGTTTCAGACGGCCTTTGTGTTGGAAGCCGATTAGAACGGACGTACTTCCAAACCGAACATACGGCGCGCGGTATTCAGCATTTGGCAGCTGAAGCCCCACTCGTTGTCGTACCATGCGAACACTTTAACCATTTTGCCTTCGGTTACTTTGGTCAGCGTAGAGTCGAATGTGCTGGCTTGGGTGGTGTGGTTGAAGTCCATAGAGACCAGCGGCAGGGTGTTGTAACCCAAAACGCCTTTCAGACGGCCTTCTTCGGAAGCGGCTTTCATCAGCGCGTTGATTTCTTCGACAGAAGTCTCGCGGCTTGCTTGGAAGCTCAGGTCAACCAGGGAAACGTTGACGGTCGGTACGCGGATGGCGAGGCCGTCGAGTTTGCCTTTCAGGGCAGGCAATACCAAGCCGACGGCTTTTGCCGCGCCGGTTTTGGTCGGAATCATGTTTTCCACGCCGCTACGCGCACGGCGCAGGTCTTTGTGGCGTACGTCGGTGACGGTTTGGTCGTTGGTCAGCGCGTGGATGGTGGTCATCACGCCGTTTACGATGCCGATGTTTTCGTTCAACACTTTGGCTACGGGTGCCAGGCAGTTGGTGGTACAGGAGGCATTGGAGATAACGGTCATGTCGCCGGTAATCACGTCGTCGTTTACGCCGTAAACGATGGTTGCGTCAACGTCATCGCCGCCGGGAGCGGAAATTAGCACTTTTTTCGCGCCGCTTTCCAAGTGGATTTTGGCCTTCTCTTTGCTGGTGAACGCGCCGGTACATTCCATGACCAGGTCAACGCCCAATTCACCCCATGGCAATTCGGCAGGATTGCGGGTGGAGAAGTAAGGGATTTTTTTACCGTTGATGATGAGGTGTTTTTCATCATGGGAAACATCGGCGTCAAAGCGGCCGTGAACAGTGTCGAATTTGGTCAGGTGGGCGTTGGTCTCGATGCTGCCGCTGGCGTTGATGGCAACGATGTCGAGTTGGTCTTGCAGTTTGTAGTCGAAAATAGCGCGCACTACTTGGCGGCCGATGCGGCCGTAACCGTTGATGGCAACTTTGATACCCATGGCTTTTCCTCTTCTTTTGGGTTTGGGTTGTGGATTGAATGGCGGCAATTATAGCAAAAATGTAGTGCTGTGTAATTAATGTTTTATTGAAATTTTTTGGTTTGATTATTTTTGATTGTGGATGATTAGAGTAGAAATACGGGTTTAAAATTAATCTTATTTTTGATTTTTTGTCATTTTATTTTTTATTCATTTTATTTTTGATATTTTATGCTTATTTTAAATGATGGTGATGAAGGGCGCAGAAAAAGGCGGATTGTTTTTGTTTATATTAAACGGAATTCTGGAGTGGTTTCTTGATTACAACATGCAACAGTGAAATTTTCAGACGGCCCGGATTGGACGGAAGGAAAACAGGCCGTCTGAAACATTTTGATGACGGGGGGTTTGAATGCGTTGGGTTGCCGCTTTTCCTTACGGGATAAGGGAAAGGCGGTTTGCGACGAGGGCGGTTGTCAATGGGAAGGGGAGGGGGAAACGGGGCTTGTGTGTTGCGTTTGGCTTGTATATAAAGAAGTGTATGAAGATTTTAGTCGTAGTGCATGAAGATTTTCCTTGCGATTTTAATGCAATACTGACTTGCCAACAGTGTTAAATTTTTTTACGATAAGGTCAGATTATGTTTGCATGGCCATAAGCGGTGCATTCTTTAAATACCGGATATTATCCTTGTCCGAATATCTATTTTAACCGGCCGGTTTGTCCGACCTGATTTCTAAATATATACGCGCAAGGCCGGGAGGCCTTGACGACACTCGATTTTTAAGAGGTTCATCGTGTCAAATTCTCAATCCAGCGAACGCGCGACGTTTAGCAGTCGCCGTGCCTTTATGTTTGCCGCCATCGGCTCGGCCGTGGGCTTAGGCAACATTTGGCGTTTCCCTTACATCGCCTTCGACAACGGCGGCGGTGCTTTCGTCCTCCCTTATTTGGTTGCGCTGTTGACGGCGGGTATTCCACTGTTGCTGCTCGACTATGCCATCGGCCACCGTTACCGCGGTTCGCCTCCTTTGGCCTTCCGCCGCCTCGGCCGTTGGTTTGAGCCGGTGGGTTGGTGGAACTTTCTGACCAACGTCATCATCTGTATCTACTACGCCGTGATTGTCGGCTGGGCGGCAAGCTATGCCTATTATTCTTTGACTTCGGCATGGGGTACGGATCCGCAGACCTTCTTCTTCAAAGACTTCCTGCAAATGGCCGATGCCAAAGACTTGGGCTTGGATTTTGTCGGCAAAGTTGCCGGTCCGTTGATTGCCGTGTGGGTGTTTACGCTGGCGATTATGGCTTTGGGCGTGCAAAAAGGTGTGGCCGGTGCGTCCACATTCTTCATGCCTTTGTTGGTGGTAATGTTTGTCATCATGGTGGGCATTGCGCTGACTCTGCCGGGTGCGGCAAAAGGTTTGGACGCTTTGTTTACGCCTGACTGGAGCCGCTTGGCGGATCCGAAAGTCTGGGTAGCCGCATATGGTCAGATCTTCTTCTCGCTCTCCATCTGCTTCGGCATCATGATTACTTATTCTTCTTACCTGAAGAAAAAAACCGACTTGGGCGGCACCGGCTTGGTTGTCGGCTTTGCCAACAGCAGCTTTGAGTTGCTCGCCGGTATCGGCGTATTTGCCGCATTGGGCTTTATGGCTCAAGCCGCAGGCAAAGAAGTCAGCGAAGTGGCATCCAACGGTATCGGCTTGGCGTTTATCGCGTTCCCGACCATCATCAACCAAGCGCCGATGGGCGCGTTGATCGGCGTGTTGTTCTTCGGCTCGCTGGTGTTTGCCGGTGTAACTTCTATGATTTCCATCGTTGAAGTAATTGTGGCTGCAATTCAAGACAAAATGAACATCGGACGTGTCAGCGCAACGTTGATTGCTGGCGTTCCCATGGCGATTATTTCCACCTTGCTGTTCGGTACGACCACCGGCCTGCCTGTGTTGGACGTATTGGACAAATTCATCAATACTTATGGCATTGTGGCTTCCGGTTTTGTTTACGTTTTGGCGATTGTCTTGTTGAACAAGCTGCCGGAACTGCGTAACCACTTGAACGCGCTGTCTTCCATCCGTGTCGGCAAAGTGTGGACAGCCAGCGTGGTGGTTACCGTCGCCATGCTCGGCTATATGCTTTATCAGGATACTGCCGGCCTCCTAAAAGAGAATTACAGCGGCTATCCTGACAGCTTCCTCAATATCTTTGGTTGGGGCATGGTGGGCGCCATCCTCGTATTGTCGGTCTTGCTGTCATTCTTGCCGTGGGAACACGGTCAGGGCTTCAACGTCAAAGACGAACATGAACACGAACGTGAAGGAGACGAATAATGAGTACTTCAGCCATTATTATGATGCTTGTCGCATTGATCGTCATTTGGGGCGGATTCATCGTCTCCGTCCTGCGCCTGCCTAAAGAATAAGGTTTGAGCAAATGAAAAGGCCGTCTGAAAGTCATTTTTCAGACGGCCTTTTTGTTACATAGCAAGGGACGGAAGAGGGGGAATCATCTTGGTGGACGGCATGTGCGAGATTTTTAATAATGGATGACCGGGTATGATGTATAAATTATATCTATTTGTTTTAAAAAGATTTAAATACGATTATCGTGTTAATAAACCGTTGTTCCCTTCAATCTTTGCCCGCTGTTTTCTTTGTTCTAGAATAGAGTCCGCAATGCCTTTTATGAGGCATTAGGTACAGTATCCGTTTATTTGTTAAGGAGAATTTCATGGCTAAAGTACATCAACCAAGTAAAGAAAGTGATTCTGAAGATTTTGTTATCCGCCTCGATCCGCGCGAGTGGGACGGTACTTTTTCAGGAGAAGGCAAAGGGCCTAATGATGGCTATGACGATGATCATATCATCCGCCTTGATCCGCGTGAGTGGGAAGGTTTTGAGCCTGCACAGCCGGCCGCGAAGCCGATATTGGAATCCAAAGCTTTCGATGGAGATGAGCTTTTGAGCCGTGAGTTTGGTGAGGCTGATCCTCTTGATTCTTCTGCTGGTCTTTCCTCAGACAATGCGACCTATTCAAACAATGGTACAGGTTCATCTGCGTTGGATACCATTCATGATTTAGCAGAGGCTTCTATTTTCAAACTGTAATCGTTCCATAATATAAAAGGCCGTCTGAAACCGATATGTGTTTCAGACGGCCTTTTTGTGTATGGTCATCGGGACGAAGCCTAACTCATCATCCAAATTACCAAATGCACCATGGTTGGGCCAAACAATACCATAAACAGTCCGGCCAAAATCATGGTCAGGCTGGCCATTACGCCTTCAGTTTCATGGCGTTGTCCGGCGCGCGATGTGCCGAAGCCGTGGGCGGCATTGCCGAATGCCACGCCGTTGGCGGTACGGAAGCGGATACGGGTGAAGGCTAAAAACAGGTCGCCGAATATCATGCCGACAAAGCCAGTGATGATGGTGAACAGGGAAACGAGCGAGGCTGAACCGTGGATTTCGCTGGCGAGGACGACGGCAAACGGCGTGGAGATGGAGCGCGCCATTAGGCTGTTGGTTACTTCGTTGTTGAAGTGGAACATATGGCTCATGAGGAATGCGCTGACTACGCCGACAAACATGCCCACCATAATGGCGATGGAGAGGATGGGCAGCTGGCGGCGGATGACTTCGCGGTTTTCATAAATGGGGACGGCAAAGGCAACGGTAACCGGAGTGAGCAGGAAGACGATGCCTTGGGTATATTTGTGGTAGGTGTCGTAATTGACGCCGAATGCCAGCAGCAGGAGGATGGTGCTGACGGAGACGGTAACGACGGGGGAGAAAATCATTAAGGGTTTTTTGCGGTGGATTTTTTTGGCAACGACATAGGCAAAGCAAGTCCAGATGAAGCAGGCGAGGGCAGTGTAGTCCATTTTTATTCTCTATTTTTAGGAGTGGAGTTTTTTGTAGAGGCGGCGTTTCCAGCGGTAGCAGAAATCGAGAGTCAGGGCGGTGCTGATCATCACGAGCGCGGTGCCGACGGCGATGGTCAAAATCAGCTGCCAACCTTCGGACATCAGCAGGTCTTGATATTGCAAGACGGAAACCATGATGGGGATGAAGAAAAAGACGAGTTCGCCCAATGCCCATTTTGCGCCGCGATCAACCATGCCCGGGCGGATGATGCCGAGCCCTAAAAGGGCGAGCATGAGGAACAAGCCCAATACGCCTGAAGAAACAGGCAGATGCGTGAAGCGGACGATAAGGTCGGAGACGCCCCATACTGCGCCGATGATGGCAAGCTGCAAGGCCGTCTGAAAAAATCTGGTGAGGGAATCCATGATATGGGTGTGTGTTGAATGAAAGGCTTGATTATAGAAACCTAATTTCTGCATAATATGAATTATTAAACGAATAATCATGCCTTAGAGGAATAATGGATTTCAAAAGCCTGCATTGTTTTGCCGAACTCATCCGCCTGCAAAGTTTTTCGGCCACGGCTTCCGCGTTGAATTTGACGCAGCCGACGGTCAGCAAAATCATCCAGTCTTTGGAAGAAGAATTGGGCGTGCCGCTTTTGTGCAGAGAAAACGGACGCAAAAAGCGGCAGGTGCAGCCGACCGCAATCGGCGAAGAAGTCTATCGCCATGCGTTAAACCTTTTACACGAACGCGATTTGCTGCTGGCCCGCGTTGACGATTACCGCCATGTCAAAAGCGGGACGCTGCGTTTGGGTTTGGCCTTGTTCGGCAGCGATTTGCTCAGTCATGCGCTGTTTGATTTCCACCAAAAATGGCCGGACATAGAATTGTCGTTTTTGGAACAAGGTTCGCTCGCCATCGAGCAATCCCTGCGCAACAACGAACTCGATGCCGGGCAGCTGCTCGCGCCGGTTCACGAAGACTTCGACAGCATCACGTTGTGCGACTATCCGCTGGTGGTCTTGATGCCGAAAAATCGGGCGAGACACGATGCGCTGACGCTCAAAAGCCTGCAACACGAGCCCTTCATCCTTTTTGGTGCAGGCTTTTCCCTCAACGAAACCATTCAGACGGCCTGCCGCAATCAAGGTTTTACGCCCAACGTTGTCTGCCGTACCGGACAATGGAATTTGGTCGCCGACATGGTGGCGCACAATATGGGCATTGCCTTGTTACCCGAATACTATGCCCGAAAAATCAATCCCGATGTCTTTGCCGCCATTCCTTTGGTCGAACCCGAAATCCGCTGGCAGCTCACCATGGCATGGAAGAAACACCAACGCCCGACGCCGGCCTTAAGGGCTTGGTTGGACGTGGTCAGGGAAGCGTTCGGCAGGCGAAACAAATAAAATCAAATCATCAGGCCGTCTGAAAAAAAAGGGTGTCGTTATCACCCGCTTTCAGACGGCCTTTCCCGTTAAAAATGGTAAAACGGCCTAAAAAAGAGTAGAATATGCACCGTTTACAACTCTGCGCCTCTCAGCAGGCTCGAATTATGGACCTTCCCAGTTCGCCTTTGAACTTCCCATCAGACACACAACAACCATAATCATCCCGCCGAAATGCCTCCCCGCGTCCGGCGGGCGGAGCATTTATGAGCATCGAACAAACCCCTCCGAATCTCGACCATACCCCCGACAATGAAGCGGTGGAAGACCGCATTTCTGACGATCGCATCTCTGACGATATCGACCGCATCCACGCCTTATGCGAAATCCTCGAGCCGTCCTTTGAACAAATCGAAGCAGGCGTGCCGATTGAAGACGAAAGCCTGCGTGACAAGTTCACCGAGCTGACCGTCCTCTTGGCCGAGTTGCACCCTGCCGACGTGGCCGCCGTCTTGGAATCCCTGCCGCCGCGCGAGCGTAACATCGTCTGGCTTTTGGTCGCCCCTGAAGACGACGGCGAAGTCTTGCTGGAAGTATCCGACGCCGTACGCGAAACGCTGATCGAGTCCATGGACAAAGACGAGCTGTTGGCCGCCGTCGATGATTTGGACGCAGACGAATTGGCAGAACTGGCAGACGACCTGCCGCACCAAGTGGTGTACGAAGCGCTGCAAACGCGTGATGAAGAAGAACGCGAGCAGGTCAAAGCGGCGATGTCTTACGAAGATAACCAAGTCGGCGCGATTATGGACTTTGAATTGGTCAGCATCCGCGCCGATGTGGCGTGTGAAGTCGTGTTGCGCTACTTGCGCCGTTTCGACAGCCTGCCCGACCATACCGACAAGATTTTCGTGGTTGATGAAAACGACGTGTTGCAAGGCGTGCTGCCCATCCGCAAACTCTTGGTCGCCGACCCCGAAGACATGGTGGCGGACGTGATGGCCACCGATGTCGTGCGCTTCCGTCCCGAAGACGACGTGGAAGAAGCGGCACAGGCGTTTGAACGTTATGACTTGGTCACCGCGCCGGTTGTCGATGAAAACAAAAAGCTGATCGGCAGGATCACCATTGACGAAATGGTGGACGTGATCCGTGAAGAATCCGAAGCCGACATGTTTAACATGGCCGGTTTGCAAGAAGAAGAGGACTTGTTCGCCCCGATTTGGGACTCGGTGAAAAACCGCTGGATGTGGCTTGCCATCAACCTGTGTACCGCCTTTATCGC
>NZ_JBQCWZ010000031.1:0-26906 GCF_051956895.1 Neisseria sp. P0021.S006 | reverse complement strand
GCTTCAAAGCTGACGTAGCTGGTGCTAAGAAAAACGAACGTACTGAAGTTGGTGCAACTGCTGCTTACCGCTTCGGCAACGTAACTCCTCGTGTTTCTTACGCTCACGGCTTCAAAGCTAAAGAAGATGGCGTAAAACAAAAAAATAGCGCTTACAACCAAGTTATCGTTGGTGCTGACTACGACTTCTCTAAACGCACTTCTGCCCTGTTGTCTGCCGGCTGGTTGAAAGAAGGCAAAGGCGACTACAAATACGAGAAAACTGCTGGTACTGTTGGCCTGCGTCACAAATTCTAATCTGACTTAAGATTAGTCTGAAAAAAGAGCCTGTTTTATATAGGCTCTTTTTGTTTTTGTAAGAAATGTATTTTGTCATTGTAGGGGTAGGTTAAAGTATTTTCGATATTCGTTTTCAGGCGGCCTATGGAAATTTAAGTCAGGTTCTATTCTATTTAATATATGCTAAATGAAATTTCAGAAATTGTTTTGAGTATTATTATAAATAAGTTAATAATATGGGGATGATTCTTGGATTGAGTTGATTTTCCTATGTTTCATGCCTAATAATAAAAGGTTCATCTAATGTAGTTCTAAAGTATTATTAGTATGTAGAATCTGGTTTTAAGATTTGTAAACTTGATTTTAATCAAATTATTGCTGATAGATGATTCATATAATATAAGTGTTTAGAGTATCGATATATCGGGAATAGCCATGTCCTGTCTTGAAATGAAGTGCTTAAGTGGCATTTGGAAACGAATCCTTATGCTGTTTGCTGTATTTTTCGTGATGATGGTAAGCCTGCCTGCTTACGCGGAACGCTTGCCTGATTTCTTGGCAAAAGTTCAGCCGTCTGAAATTTTCCCAGGTGCTGACCGCTACGGTAAGCCTGAAGGTAAGCCCTTGGTTGCTCGCGTGTACAAGGGCGAAGAGCAGCTTGGCTTGGTTTATATCACGACTGACGTGGTCAATACGCGCGGTTATTCGAGCAAACCGATCGATACGATGGTTGCATTGGCCAATGATGGCACTATTGCCGGCGCAAAATTGGTTGAGCACCATGAGCCGATTATGCTGATCGGTATCCCGCAATCCCGTGTCGATAAATTCATTGACAAATATATCGGCTTAAATTTTATTAAAAACCCGCCTCAACCAGGTGTTGCACCAGGGGATATTATTAGTGGTGCGACTGTGACCCTGATGGTCATCAATGACAGTATTCAGCGCTCTGTTAAAGCAGTAATCCATCAATATCATTTGGGTACAGATAAAGCAGTTCAAGCCGGTACGGCAGCTGCTTCCGACGAACAGTCTGCCGAGCCTGCCGTTCAAACCCGTCCGCGTCGTGTTGCCAATCAAGACAAACAAGATATCCTGTCATGGAATGCGCTTTTGGAACAAAAAGCCGTCGGTCATCTGCATATTTCTATCGACGAAATCAATAAACTGTTTGAGAAAAGCGGTAAAGCAGGTGTGGCAGATCATGCGGAGCAGGGTGATGGTAACGATACATTTATTGATCTGTATGTTGCCTTGGTCAGCCAGCCTTCCATCGGTAAAAGCCTTTTAGGTGAAGCCGGTTGGAACAACCTGCAAAAACGTTTGAAACCTGGCCAAGAAGCCGTGATGGTGGCCGGCGAAGGTCGCTATTCTTGGAAAGGTTCGGGTTATGTTCGCGGTGGTATCTTTGACCGTATTGAAATGATTCAAGGCGATACCAGCTTCCGCTTTACCGATGCGCAACATGAACGTGTAGTTGCTTTATCCGCCGAAGGTGCGCCTGCATTTAAAGAAGTTTCTTGGTTCACTATCCCCGAAGGTGTGGAATTTGATGGTGCTGAACCATGGCGTTTACAACTGATGATTCAACGTGTGTTGAGTGTTAACGATAAGGCTTTCGTAACTGCAGATTTGGATTACGAATTGCCAAAAGGCTACTACGTTGACGATCCTAAAGCACCGCCGGTTGAAATTAGTGCACCGGTTGAGCCGGTGGCTGTGGCAGCCTCTGCTCCGGAAGAAAGTACAGGTATTGCAGAAGATGCAACGGCTGAGGAAGGCGTATCCAACCAACTTTGGAAACAGGTTTGGAAAGCCAAACAAGGTCAAATCGTGGTTGTCGGTATTGCTTTGACAATTCTTCTGTTGGTATTCCTGTTCCAAGATTGGATTGTCCGTTACGAAAAATGGTATGACCGATTCCGTCTCTGTTTCCTGACCTTTACGCTGTTTTATATCGGCTGGTATGCTCAGGCACAATTATCGGTAGTGAATACTTTGACGTTGTTCTCAGCTGTTTTGACTGAGTTCCACTGGGAATTTTTCCTGATGGATCCGCTGGTATTCATTCTGTGGCTCTTTACAGCGGCGACCATGCTGTTGTGGAACCGCGGTACATTCTGTGGATGGCTGTGCCCTTTCGGTGCATTGCAAGAGTTAACCAACCGTATCGCTAAAAAATTGGGTCTGAAACAAATTACAGTGCCACACTTGTTGCATACCCGTCTGAGTGCGATTAAATATGTAATTTTCTTCGCTTTGCTGGCAATTTCCCTGTACGATTTGGGTACGGCTGAAAAATTTGCTGAAATTGAGCCTTTCAAAACTGCAATTATTTTGAAATTCATGCGTGAATGGTGGTTTGTTCTGTTCGCCGCCGCTTTGCTGATTGCAGGCTTGTTCATCGAACGTTTCTTCTGCCGTTATCTGTGTCCTTTGGGTGCAGGTATTGCATTGCCGGGCCGCTTCCGTGTGTTTGATTGGCTGCGCCGTTATAAAATGTGCGGTAACCCATGCCAGATTTGTACACACGAATGTCCCGTACAGGCAATCGCACCTGAAGGCGACATTCATCCGAACGAATGTATCCAATGTCTGCATTGTCAGGTAATGTATCATCACGATACGCGTTGTCCCCAAGTAGTGGCAACGAATAAGAAAAAACAAAAACAAGCGGCGGCAAAAGCTGAACAGCATGATGCGGCAGTGACGCAAAATGCTCAAGAACAAGTCGTCCAGTTTGTTAAAAAAGAATCGGCAATCAGTGTCGACAAGTAGTAATTTATCAATAAAAAAAGAGGGCTGTATCGGCAGCCTGACTTAGAAAGTTTTTCATCGGCAGGCCGTCTGAAAAATCGGCCGCCGGATTTTATCCAAGGAGTGTCGTATGTCAGACGAAAAATTAGAACAAAACGGCTTAAGCCGTCGTTCATTCTTAGGTACTGCCGCTGCTTCCGGTGCGGGTATTGCTGGTGCCGGTTTGTTGGGCTTGGCCGGTTGCTCTAACGGCGAGGGTGATAAAGCTGCTGCTTCCGGTGCTGCACCTGCCGAAAAAGCCGCTGCTCATTCTGCCGAACCGGGCAAACAAACTTCCGAAGTTGGTCCAGGCGAACTTGACCAATACTACGGTTTCTTGTCAGGCGGTCAATCAGGTGAAATGCGCTTGATCGGCGTACCTTCTATGCGTGAGTTGATGCGTATCCCTGTGTTCAATATGGACAGCGCTACCGGTTGGGGTCGTACCAACGAGAGCCTGCGTATTTTGAATGAAAAAATTACGCCGGAAACCCGTAAATTCCTGCAAGACAGCGGTCTGCGTTGCTACCCTAACGGCGACTTGCACCACCCGCACTTGTCTTTCACCGACCAAACTTACGATGGCCGTTATGCTTACGCCAACGATAAAGCAAACACCCGTGTTTGCCGTATCCGCTTGGATGTGATGAAAACTGATAAAATCATCGATATTCCTAATGCTTCAGGTATCCACGGTCTGCGTCCTCAACGCTATCCGAAAACTGGCTACGTATTTGCCAACGGTGAGCATATCGTTCCTGTTGACGGCGTAGGCAAATGGGATGATCCTAAAACTTGGAATGCCGTTTATACTGCAGTTGATGGCGAAACCATGGACATCGCATGGCAAGTATTGGTAGACGGTAACTTGGATAATGGCGATGCCGACTACCAAGGTAAATACTCTTTCTCTACCTGCTATAACTCTGAGCGCGCTCTGACTGTACAAGGTGCATCTTCTAACGAACAAGACTGGTGTGTAGTATTTAACCTGGCCGCCATCGAAGAAGGCATCAAAAAAGGCGACTTCAAAGAAGTTAACGGCGTAAAAATGTTGGACGGTCGTGCGGAAGCCAACTCTCCATACACTCGTTACATCCCGGTTCCTAACTCTCCTCACGGTTGTAATGCAAGCCCTGACGGCAAATACATCATGCTCAACGGTAAACTGTCTCCAACCGTTACCGTATTGGATGTTAGCAAACTGGATGACTTGTTTGCAGGTAAAATCAAAGAGCGCGATGTTGTCGTAGCCGAGCCTCAACTGGGTCTTGGCCCATTACACACTGCATTTGACGGTCGCGGCAATGCCTATACTACATTGTTTATCGACAGTCAAATGGTGAAATGGAACATCGACGACGCGATTAAAGCCTATAAAGGCGAGAAAATCGATCCGATCAAACAAAAACTCGACGTTCACTATCAACCGGGTCACAACCACACTACCATGGGCGAAACCAAAGAAGCCGACGGTAAATGGTTGGTATCTTTGAACAAGTTCTCTAAAGACCGCTTCTTGAATGCCGGTCCTTTGAAACCTGAGTGTGACCAATTGATCGACATCTCCGGCGACGAAATGCGTCTGGTGCATGACAATCCGACTTTTGCCGAACCACACGACTTGTGCTTGGTTGCTGCGTCTAAAGTGAACCCAAGCAAAACTTGGGACCGCAAAGACCCATGGTTCTGGCAAGAAGCTTTGGAACAAGCTCAAAAAGACGGTGTTGAGCTGGAAAAAGCTGCCAAAGTCGTACGTGAAGGCAACAAAGTACGCGTGTACATGACTGCCGTTGCGCCTGCTTACAGCGTTCCTCAATTTGAAGTGAACCAAGGCGACGAAGTTACCGTATATGTAACCAACGTTGAGACCATTGAAGACTTGACTCACGGCTTTACTTTGGAAGGTTATGGCATTGCTATGGAGATTGGCCCGCAAGCTACATCTTCTGTAACCTTCAAGGCTGTCCGTCCAGGCGTACACTGGTACTACTGCCAATGGTTCTGCCACGCATTGCACATGGAAATGTCTGGCCAAATGATTGTTAAACCAAAATAATTTCGGTTTGATGATTTAATTCTTCAGGCCGTCTGAAAAAACATTCTTTCAGACGGCCTTTATAGCAAAGTTGTTTGTCGGCCGATATGGCCACAAAATGAAAGCCATCATCAGACAGCTTTGCTATAACACCAAAATACCTGTTTCCGCATCGGTTTATCATGCGGCAAGCAGGCCGTCTGAAACAGAGATATGATTATGACGCACACACAAATCCATCGTTCCAAATGGCAACGTGCCGCACTCGTATTGCTGCTTGGCAGCATGGTTCAGACGGCCTTTGCCGCAGTCATCAACGTATCCGCACAAGACAATCTCAATGATGCTTTGGCGCGCGCCCAAGCCGGCGATACGCTCAAGCTTGCCTCCGGTACATACAAAACCAAACTCTATATCGACAAACCCATTACCATCGAAGGCCCTGCCGACCGTTCCGCCAAGATTGTCGGCGACCGGAGCGGGAGGACGGTTGCCGTTCATGCGCCTGATGTAACTTTGCGCAATCTGACCGTTTCCCATTCCGGCATGAGTTTGCCGGCAATGGATGCCGGTATCTATTTAGAAGAGACGGCAACGCGCGCGCTGGTGGAGCATAACAACATCATCGACAATTCCGTCGGCGTGTATATTCACGGTGCGGCAGAATCCATGGTGCGGGAAAATAAAATCATCGGCGATGCAACCCTGCGCGTCAATGAACGCGGCAACGGCGTAACCGTCTGGAATGCGCCCGGTGCGCAAGTGGTCGATAACGATATTTCCAAAGGCCGTGACGGTATTTTTTCAAATACCAGTACCCATAATACCTACAAAGGCAACCGTTTTAGCGACTTGCGCTTTGCCGTCCATTATATGTATACCAATGACAGCGAAGTCAGCAACAATATCTCCGTTGGCAACAATATGGGTTATGTGCTGATGTTTTCTGAACGCCTGAAAGTGTATGGCAACATTGCCGTTGGCAGTCGCGACCAAGGCATTATGCTCAACTACGTCAATTATTCCGAAATTCACGATAATGTGATCAATAAGGCGGGCAAATGTGTGTTTGCCTACAATGCCAACTACGATAAAATTTTCGACAACCATTTTGAAAACTGTCAAATCGGTATTCACTTTACCGCGGCCATTGAAGGCACAAGCCTGTTCAATAATTCGTTTATCAACAACGAAAGCCAAGTCAAATACGTCAGCACCCGTTTCCTTGATTGGGGCGAGGGTGGTCGCGGCAACTATTGGAGCGATAACAGCGCCTTTGACCTTGACGGCGACGGCTTCGGCGACAGTGCCTACCGTCCCAATGGGATTATCGACCAAATCATCTGGCGCGCACCCGTCGCCCGGTTATTGATGAACAGCCCTGCCATCAGCATTGTCAAATGGGCGCAATCTCAATTTCCCGCCATCCTGCCCGGCGGCGTAATTGACAGCAAGCCTTTGATGAACCCTGTCCGCAATAAAACGACAACCAAATACGAAGCCATGAAGGACGAATTGCTGCATGAAGCAAAAACGCACCAATCCGAATGGGGTAATGCCGAAAACGGTGCGTTGACAGGCGGAAATGCCAATATGTAACCTTTCAGACGGCCCAATATCAAAGGCCGTCTGAAACATTCACTAGAGGAATATCCATGAGCAGTACCAACCACGTTGAATTAAGAAACGTGACCAAGCAGTTTGGCAGCCAAAAGGCCGTCAACCAAGTCGATCTGGTTCTCAAGGCTGGCGAGAGCGTCGGCATGGCAGGACACAACGGTGCAGGCAAATCTACCATTATGAAGCTGATACTCGGCCTGATTACGCCGACCGAGGGCGAAGTGATGCTTTTGGGAGAGCCGACCGGCAGTAAAGCAGGGGCGCAGCGTCGCAGCCAAATCGGTTACCTGCCTGAAACGGTTGCATTGCACCCTTCATTGACCGGTATCGAAACCATGGATTTCTATGCCAAACTAAAAAAACAGCCCCTGAGTAAAAACCGCGAATTGCTCGAGCGTGTCGGCATTTCCCAGGCCGCACGCCGCCGTGTCGGCACTTACTCTAAAGGTATGCGTCAACGCCTCGCTTTGGCACAAGCCTTGTTGGGCGAGCCTAAAGTTTTATTGTTTGACGAGCCAACTACCGGCCTTGATCCGGCTTCACGTCAAATGTTTTACGAAGTTGTGCGCGAACTCAATGGGCGCGGCGCAACCGTATTGCTCAGCACCCATGCACTGGCCGAGCTTGACGGCCACGCCGACCGCATCATCGTTATGAAAAACGGCGTGAAAGTTGCTGACGGCAGCATGGATGAGTTGCATGTTCAAAGCGGTCTACCGCTGACCGTCAACGTCCGCTTGAAAGAAGCGCGCCCGTTGAGCGAGCGTTGGCATCCGCTTTCAGACGGCCTGTCGTATAAAGCGCAATGTAAAGCCGAAGAGCGTATGGGACTTTTGAGCGAATTGGGTGATTTGGGCAGTCTTGCCTACATCGATATCCACACGCCAACACTTGATGATATGTACGCGCAATTCTTGAAGAGGGAAGACGTATGAACCCCGTTTGGATTATTACCGGCAAAGAAGTCCGAGACAGCCTGCGCAACCGTTGGGTTCTTGCCGCCGCACTTTTGCTTGCCGCATTGGCACTGTCATTAGGCTTTCTCGGCAGCTCGCCTACCGGTTCGGTCAAGGTTGATCCCTTGACGGTAACTGTAGTCAGTCTGTCCAGCCTGTCTATCTTCTTGATCCCGCTGATTGCGATGTTGCTCTCTTATGATGCACTGATCGGCGAAATCGAGCGCGGTACAATGGCGTTGTTGCTAAGTTACCCCATCTCGCGCAACCAAATCCTTGCCGGTAAATTTATCGGCCACCTCATCATTCTTGCCCTTGCTACCACCGCAGGCTACGGATTGGCAGGTATTACCCTTCAGCTTGCCAACGGCGGTTTTGATATTGCCGCATGGCAACCTTTCGCCCTTTTGATTGCTGCCAGCGTGATTCTTGGCGCAGCCTTTTTGTCCATGGGCTATTTGATCAGCGCAAAAGTTAAAGAACGCGGTACAGCCGCCGGTATCGCCATCGGCGTATGGCTGTTTTTTGTCGTTATTTTCGATATGGCGCTTTTGGGTGTTTTGGTTGCCGATACCGAACAAGTCATTACCGCGCCTGTAGTGGAAACCGTTCTTCTGTTCAACCCCGCAGACATTTATCGCCTGCTGAACCTGACGGGTTACGAAAATACAGCCATGTATGCCGGCATGGCAGGTTTGAGCGATCAAATCAGCCTGAGTATGCCTATTTTGCTGACGGCGCAGGTATTATGGGTTATCATTCCTTTGGTCTTAGCCGCCTGGATTTTCGGAAAGCGACAAATATGAGAAAAATATTATTGACAACCTTCACACTCATCGCATTGGCAGCCTGCAGTAAGCAGGATAACAGCCCTCCGCCTGCGCCCCAACAAATCAGCGACAGCGCAGTCGGTCATTACTGCAGCATGAATTTGACCGAACACAACGGCCCTAAAGCGCAAATCTTCTTGAACGGCAAACCTGACAAACCAGTTTGGTTTTCCACCATTAAGCAGATGTTCGGTTATACAAAGCTGCCCGAAGAGCCTAAAGGCATTCATGTCATCTATGTTACCGATATGGGCAAAGTCAAAGATTGGGAAAAACCCAATGCTGACGCCGAATGGATAGATGCGAAAAAAGCCTATTACGTCATCGAAAGCAGCTTTATCGGCGGCATGGGTGCGGAAGACGCACTTCCGTTTGCCGACAAGGCTCAGGCTGAAAAATTCGCCAAAGAAAAAGGCGGCAGAGTAGTCGGTTTTGCAGAGATGCCCGACGAATACATTTTCAAATAAAACAATCAATAGAAGGCCGTCTGAAACAGTTTCAGACGGCCTTTGTATTGGAAGCTGCCGATTGATGATTTAATGAATGCGGCTTTCAATGTAAAGATAAAAAATCTAAGGAATACTTTATGTCCACCCCTTTAACGCGCCGCCGTTTCCTTGCCATAGCTGCCACCCTTGCCGCCGGTGTCGGCATTCCTTTTGCCATCAGCCGCAAAACCAATCAACCGACTCATCCGACCAGCCCAAATCAAGAAGAGCAGCCAGTTATTTGGAGAGGCATTGCATTGGGTTCGGGCGCGGAGTTGCGTTTGTTCGGCGTTGAGCGCAAGCAGGCAGAAATATTAGTCAACAAAGTATTGGCGGAAGTTTTACGGTTGGAAAAAATCTTCAGCCTGTATCGGGACGACAGCCTGATCAGCCGTTTAAACCGAGAAGGCCGTCTGAAAAATCCGCCATCTGATTTTTTACAGCTGCTCAGTATCAGCCGAGATATCCATCAGCTGACGCAGGGTGCATTTGATCCCAGCATTCAGCCATTGTGGAATCTGTATGCCGATCATTTCAGACGAAACCCTAAAACCGAAACGCCGCCATCTGAACGCAGTATCAAAGACACGCTCAAATTAGTGGATTTCAACAAAGTCGATTTTGATACCAAAGAAATCCGTTTTGCCCAAAGAGGCATGGGCCTGTCGCTCAACGGCATTGCGCAGGGCTATATCACCGACAAAGTAGCTGAATTGTTGAAGCAGCAAGGCGTTACCCAGGCATTGATTGATATGGGGGAGATTTACGGCTTTGATAATGCTAACCAGCGCGAGTGGAATGTCAGCATTCGCAATCCCGACCAAGAAGACCAAATCCTGACCACTATTGCCATGAAAAATCAAGCGTTTGCCACATCGGGCGGCTATGGCACGGTAATGGACGAGGCAGGCAAATTTACCCATCTGTTTGACCCGCGCACAGGCGGAAGCCAGCCGCGCTATAAAAGCATGAGCGTCATGGCGGAGAGTGCGGCGGTTGCCGATGCTTTTTCTACCGCATTTTCTATTATGGATGAAGCGGCCATCCGAGCAGCGGCCCAAGTTAAAAAGGCACAGGTTTGGCTGGTGATGCCGAATAATGAATTGAAGAAGATTTGAGATTGAGAAAAAGAATGGTTTTGCCAGTTGGTTTGAATATATGAATAAGGGAAAGTCTAAGATATTGAAATAATGAAATATAAAAAAAGAAGGGCTGCCCAAGGGGCAACCCTGAAACTCTTGCAGCTGGGAGTAATTAGCAAGAGATTACGACACTTAAAACAAAAATTCACTCATTTCAAAGCACGAAGCTTTAATATCTAAGCAAAACGGTATTTCGACCGCTCAAACCCCTTCGATACGGAGAAACACAACATATATGGGAAAATCCGACAAAGTGGTTTGAAGCAATTCAGATGAGCGGTCTGTAATGCAGATAACCGGATGTCTTTAGATGAACGGTATAATATCAGGATAAGCGGAACATTACTAGTGAATATTATAAAAAAGTAGAATAATTCATTTAGTGATTGATTCTATTGAATAAAAACATGATTTCTTATTGAACTTTTTTACAACATATTGATTTGGTTTTAAAAAGGGAATTACGTAAGTATTTGGCGTTAATCAAAAAACTTATTTTGAGCTTTGAGAAGAGATAATCAATAGAAAAAGGCCGTCTGAACGTTCAGACGGCCTTTTTTCAAAGAGCGATTTATTTGGTTGCAGAAGCAGTAGAGGCGGCTTCGGCTTGAGCACCTGCTGCTGCGTTTTCACCCCATGCCGCAGGGTATTTGTAACCGGCAAAGCGTTTTTGTGAGTAAGCTTTGAACTCGTCAGAGTTGTAGGCTTCGGTTACATCTTTCAGCCATTGGCTGTCTTTGTCGGCAGTGCGGACGGCAGACCAGTTAACGTAGGCGAAGCTTGGCTCTTGGAATAGGGCTTCGGTCAGTTTCATGCCGCTGCTCATGGCGTAGTTGCCGTTAACGATGGCAAAGTCAACGTCGGCACGGCTGCGTGGCAGTTGGGCGGCTTCAAGTTCTACGATTTGGATGTTTTTTGGATTTTCGGCAATATCGTTTTTAGAGGCAGTCAGCGGATCAACGTCGGCTTTCAGTTTAATCCAGCCCAATTCGTTCAACATAACCAATGCACGGGCAAAGTTAGATGGGTCGTTAGGTGCAGAAACGCTGACGCCGTCTTTCAATTCGTCCAAAGATTTCAGTTTGCCAGGATAGAGGCCCAAAGGTGCAGTCGGTACTTGGAAGGCTTCAATGATGTCCAGTTTGTGTTCTTTTTTGAAGTCGTCCAGATAAGGTTTGTGTTGGAAGATGTTGATGTCCAATTCGCCTTCAGCCAAAGCAAGGTTGGGGCGCACATAGTCGGTAAATTCGATCAGTTTGACTTTATAGCCTTTTTTCTCCAAAGCCGGTTGGATTTGGTCTTTAACCATATCGCCGAAGTCGCCGACGGTTGTACCGAAGACGATTTCTTTTTTCTCTGCGCCGTTGTCGGCAGAAGAAGCAGCAGAGGCAGCAGGCGCGCTGTCTTTTTGACCGCCGCAGGCAGCCAGTACGATGGCCAGCGCAGCAGCAGAAAGGGTTTTGAAGAATGTGTTGGTTTTCATATTTTGCTCCAGATGGATGATAAAACGGTTTCAGACGGCCTTAAGCTGCCGCCGTCAAAAAAAGAGGAATTGTAAATCTATTTTGGGAATATGAGGGTGTTTTTTGTAGATTTATTTGGTATATCCTAATATGTTCTAAATAGATAACAGGCCGTCTGAAAAATAGTAAGTCCATTTCAGACGGCCTGGTTTGTTTAACGTTTATCCAGTTTGCGCGCCAATCTGTTGCCGATACCTTGAATCAGGATAACGAGTAAAACCAGGATGGCAACGATGAAGATGATGACTTCCATTTGATAGCGGTAGTAGCCGTAACGGATAGCAAGGTCGCCCAAACCGCCGCCGCCAATCATACCTGCCGCCGCGCTGTACGACAAAAGGCCAATAGCCAGTACGGTAATGCTGGAAACCATACCTGCGCGCGCTTCATTCAAAAGCACTTTGCAGATGATGCTCATGGGTGAGGCACCCATTGCGGAGGCCGCTTCAATTACGCCTCTGGGTACTTCGCGCAGGTTTTGCTCAACCAGACGGGCGAAGTAGAATAGGCCGGATACGCTCAATACCAATGAGGCGGCAACCGGGCCGATGGTCGTGCCGATGATGGCGCGTGTAACAGGAATCATGGCAATCATCAGGATGACGAAAGGGAATGCGCGCATCAGGTTGACCAGGTTGTCCAAAAACAAATTCAGCTGTTTGTTGTAGTGCAACTGATGGCTTGACGTCACAAACAGCAATACGCCCAAAATCGTACCGAAGATAACGGCGAAAGTAGTCGATAGGCCGACCATAATAAAGGTTTCGCCCAAGGCTTGGATAATTTCGCCCTTCATGCTGACGATGGTCTCAACAGCACTTTCAAATGTTAAATCTGCCATATTAGTCCTCTCGAATCAGCTCTTGCCCGATTTTGGATTGGGCATGGATTTGGTTGCCGTGTACTTCAACGATTTCCAGCAGACGGCCTTTATCCAAGAGGGCGGCACGGTCGCACAGGCGGCGGATAACGCTCATTTCGTGGGTAACGATGACGATGGTTACGTTGAAACGTCGGTTGATGTCTTCCAAACATTTCAAAACGCTGCGCGTAGTGGCGGGGTCGAGGGCGGAAGTGGGTTCGTCGGCGAGGATGACTTGAGGTTGCGGCGCCAGCGCACGGGCAATGCCGACACGTTGTTTTTGACCGCCGGAAAGTTGGGACGGGTAATGGTTGGCACGGTCTTGCAAGTCGACAATTTCCAAACATTCTTCAACACGCGCTTGGATTTTTTTAGACGGCCATTTGGCAATTTCTAAAGGGAAGGCGACGTTTTCGGCAACGGTACGGTTGCTCAATAGGTTGAACTGTTGGAATACCATGCCGATGTTTTGTCGGGCGTGGCGCAGTTGCGTGGCGTTGAGTGCGGTCAGCTCTTGGCCGCACACGCTGACGGTACCTGTATCCGGACGTTCCAATAAGTTAATCAGGCGCAGCAGGGTGGATTTGCCTGCGCCGGAATAGCCCATCAAGCCAAAGATTTCACCCTGTTTGATTTCGAGGCTGGTCGGCTCGACGGCGACAAAGTCTTTGTTGTCGCGTGTTTGATAGTGTTTGGAGACGTGATCCAGAATAATCATGGTTTATCCGTGTTTTCTTTAATTCGTGTGGCCATCAGGGTGTGCAGACGGCGGTTGTCGGCGCGTGCGACGGTAAATTGCAGGCTGCCGATGATGACTTTTTCGCCGCGTACGGGCAGGTGTCCCAATTCTTGAATGACCAGGCCACCGATGGTATCGGCTTCTTCGCTGCTGTATTCCGTACCGAAGAAGGTGTTGATGTCTTTGATTTCGGTGGCAGCGTGGATGCGCCAGCGTTCGGAAGAAACGGCGTGGATATTGTCGGCGCTGTCGTCTTCATCAAATTCGTCTTCGATGTCGCCGACGATTTGCTCGATGATGTCTTCAAAGGTTACCAGGCCGGATGTACCGCCGTATTCGTCAATGACAATCGCCATGTGGTTGCGTTGTTCGCGGAATTCTTTTAAAAGGGAGGCCAGTGATTTGCCTTCGGGGACGAAAACGGCAGGGCGCAAGACGGATTTCAGGTGGAACTGCTCGGGGTTGAACATATATTTGAGCAGGTCTTTGGCGTGCAAAATGCCCAAAACTTCGTCTTTGTCTTCGCCGATGACGGGGAAACGCGAATGGGCGGTTTCGATGATGTAGGCCGTGATGCGCTCGATGCTGTCGTTTTCTTTCAATACGTTCATGCGGCTGCGCGTAATCATGGCATCGCGCACTTCCAGCTCGGCAAAGTCCAATACTTTTTCCAGCCGGGTCAGTGTGTCGGCATCAAAAACTTCCTGCTCGTGCGCTTGGCGCAGCAGGGTCAATACGTCTTCGGCGGAATCAGGCTCGCCGGCAAGTCGGGAGATTAGGCGTTCGAAAAACTTGGGTTTCGACTGCGTACCGTCCATTTTAATATTCGTCCTCTTGGTAGGGGTTGGGGAAGCCTGCCGCCAGCATCAGGCGGATTTCTTCGGCTTCCATTATTTCGGCTTCATTGTCTTCGATGTGGTCGTAGCCCATCAGGTGTAAAGTACCGTGTATGGTCAGGTGGGCAAAATGCTGCTCAGGTGTTTTGCCTTGTTCGGCGGCCTCTTTCAAAACCACTTGCGGACAAATTACCAAATCGCCATACAAGCCGTCTGAAAACTGGTCGGGCAGGATTTCGCCTTCGTTGAGCGCGAAACTCAATACATTGGTGGCGTAATCCTTGCCGCGGTAGTCGCGGTTGTAGGCGCGGGCTTCTTCTTCGTCCAGAAGAATCAGGCTGATGTCTGCGCGGCGGTATTCATTTTTCAAGGCCGACCACGCCCAGCGGTAGAAGTCGTTCTCTGACGGAAGGTTGGCGGCGGAAGAAGCGTTTTCAAAGCTCAGATGAAAACGTTGCCGCTGTAAGGATAAAAAAGGATATTTCTTGGCGCGTTTCATGTTGTCCGGAAAATTTGGTTTTTAGGCGTAAATATAACATATTCACCCCCATGCCGTCTGAAAAAACGCCCAAAATATGATAGACTTCATGCCGTTTTCCATCTTTCAGGCAACCATTATGAACCCGAAAAAACTCGTTATCGCCAGTCGCGAAAGCCTGCTTGCCATGTGGCAGGCAAAACACATCCAAGGCCGTCTGAAAGCCCTGTATCCCGATTGCGAAGTCGAGATTTTGGGCATGACCACGCGCGGCGACCAGATTTTGGACAGAACTTTGTCAAAAGTCGGCGGTAAAGGCTTGTTTGTCAAAGAGTTGGAGCAGGCTTTGTATGACGGCCGGGCCGACTTGGCCGTGCATTCGATTAAAGACGTGCCGATGGATTTACCTGAAGGTTTTACGCTTGCGGCCATCGGCGAACGCGCCAATCCGTTTGACGCATTTGTGTCCAACCAATACGCGCGTTTGGAAGAAATGCCCAAAGGCGCTGTCGTCGGCACATCCAGCCTGCGCCGCGAAGCCCAGTTGCGCGTGCGCTATCCGCATTTGGTTATCAAACCTTTGCGCGGCAATGTGCAAACCCGTTTGTCCAAACTCGATAACGGCGAATACGACGCGATTATTTTGGCTGCCGCCGGTTTGCAGCGTCTGGAATTGGACGAACGCATCCGCATGATTTTGTCGGAATCCGACAGTCTGCCTGCCGCCGGACAAGGCGCATTGGGTATTGAAATTGCAGCGCATCGCGAAGATTTGTACGAAGTCTTAAAGCCTTTGAACCACGATACCACACACGCCTGCGTTACGGCCGAACGTGCGTTGGCGCGCGCTTTGGGTGGAAGTTGCCAAGTGCCGCTGGCCGCATATTGCACTGAAGAAAACGGCTTGCTGACCTTGCGCGGCTTGGTCGGTCATCCTGACGGTTCGGTAATTTTGCAGGCGGATGCGCAAGCCCCTGCCGAATACGCCGATGCCTTGGGTCGTGCAGTCGCCAAAAAACTGGCAGATGATGGTGCGGAAGAATTGATTGCTGCCGTATTGCAAGAATAGGCTTAAAACAGCATAGATCATTTAAAAGGCCGTCTGAAACTTTCAGACGGCCTTTATTTTTTGATGCTTAAGGATTCATAATCCGCGCAACCAAAGCTTTTTCTTTGCCTTGCATATTCGGGATTTTGACCTGAATGCCGTTGCCTGGGGCAACATCGACAGGCTGGCCTTTGCGGGTCATTTGTTCCAATTTGATGGTTTGGTTGCCGCTCGGGTGGATGATTTCGAGTGAATCGCCGACAGCGAAGCGGTTTTTAACTTCGATTGTCGCCCAGCCGTTTTCATCAATTTCGGTAACGTGGCCGACGTATTGGCTTTGTTTGGCGGTGGAATGGCCGCTGAGGTAGTTTTGGTAGTCTTGAGTTTGGTGGCGTTCGAGGAAGCCGCTGGTGTAGCCACGGTTGGCGAGGCCTTCGAGTTCGCTCAACAGGCTGTAATCAAACGGACGGCCTGCAACGGCATCGTCAATCGCTTTGCGGTAGGACTGGGCCACGCGTGCAACATAATAGAGCGATTTGGTACGGCCTTCGACTTTGAGGCTGTCCACACCAATTTTTGCCAGTTTCTCAACCACTTCAATGCCGCGAAGGTCTTTGGAGTTCATGATGTAGGTGCCGTGTTCATCTTCCATAATCGGCATCATTTCGCCCGGGCGGTTGGACTCTTCAATCAGGAAAACTTTGTCGGCGTAGGGATGGCGTTTTTGACCATTGATGCCTTCAAAGTTTTGGTTGGCTTCTTCTTGAGCTTTTTCAAAGTTGAAACCTTGCAGAAGTTGGGCGTCGCCTGCATCGCTTTCAGTGGCGTTGTGAACCTTGTAGTCCCAACGGCAGGAGTTGGTGCAGGTGCCTTGGTTGGGGTCGCGATGGTTGAAATAGCCGGAGAGCAGGCAGCGGCCGGAGTAGGCGATACACAATGCGCCGTGAATGAAGACTTCGAGTTCGATGTCGGGGCATTCTTGGCGGATTTCGGCGATTTCTTCCATGCTCAATTCGCGCGACAGAATAATGCGCTCAACGCCGATGTTTTGCCAGAATTTCACGCCCCAGTAGTTGGTGGTGTTTGCCTGTACGGACAGGTGAATCGGCATTTCCGGCCATTTTTCGCGCACAGTCATAATCAAACCCGGATCCGCCATAATCAACGCGTCGGGTTTCATGGCAATCAAGGGCTCCATATCGGAAACAAAGGTTTTGAGTTTGGAGTTGTGCGGCAGCGTATTGACGGTCAGGAAGAATTTTTTGTTGCGCTCGTGCGCTTCTTTAATGCCTTGCTCGAGGACGTCGAGTTTGGCAAATTCGTTGTTGCGGGCGCGCAGGGAGTAACGCGGGCTGCCGGCGTAAACGGCATCTGCGCCGTAATCGTAGGCGGCGCGCATGCGTTCGAGGCCGCCTGCAGGCAATAAGAGTTCGGGTACTTTCATGTTTTATGCTTTTTAAAATGTTTTCAGACGGCCCTTAAGGAAAGAGGGAAGGCCGTCTGAAAGATGTTTGAAGAATGGGCGGATTATCCGCTGTTTTTGTGTTTCGGTCAATTTTGTGTCGGGTTTGCGCTTTGTTTTTTATACGGAAAATGTCCTATATGGGCAAAGGTGAAAAGGGGCTTTAATTTATTAGAAATGTAAAAAAAGCAGGGTTGGGCGGAATAATTTAACAAAAAACCGTTCAAGCAATGTATTTTCTTGTAAAATATCAAGCTTCATTTTAAAAAATATTCGGATTAGTTACCGATTTTGACCGACGGAAGGTTTATGGATTTTCGTTTTGACATTATTTATGAATACCGCTGGATGTTTTTATACGGCGTGTTGACAACGCTGGGACTGACGGTGGTTGCAACGGCAGGTGGCTCGGTTTTGGGTTTGCTGTTGGCATTGGCGCGTTTGATCAATCCGGAAAAAGCCGGTGTGCCGATGCGTGCCTTGGCTTGGGTGTTGCGTAAGATTTCTTTTTGGTATGTTACGCTGTTCCGCGGTACGCCATTGTTTGTACAAATTGTGATTTGGGCTTATGTTTGGTTCCCATTTTTCGTTCACCCGGCCGACGGTGTGCTGATTAGCGGCGAAGCAGCTGTTGATCTGCGCCGTTCTTATGGTGCGCTGATTGCCGGTTCTTTGGCTTTGGTTGCGAACTCGGGTGCGTATATTTGTGAAATTTTCCGTGCCGGTATTCAATCGATTGATAAAGGCCAAATGGAAGCTGCGCGTTCTTTGGGGCTGACCTATACTCAGGCGATGCGTTATGTGATTTTGCCGCAAGCTTTGCGCCGTATGTTGCCGCCATTGGCCAGTGAGTTTATTACGTTGTTGAAAGACAGCTCATTGCTTTCCGTCATTGGCGTGGCAGAGTTGGCTTATGTACAAAGCACGATTACCGGCCGCTATTCTGTCTATGAAGAGCCGCTTTATACAATTGCGCTGATTTATTTGGTGCTGACAAGCTTTTTGGGTTGGGTATTCCTGCGATTGGAAAACCGTTACAATCCGCAACACCGCTAATCGCTTTAAATCAAAAAAAGGAAGACTTTTTCAAGTCTTCCTTTTTTTATTTGCTGTCAATGTTTCAGACGGCCTTGAATCAGAATGCTTCACCGACTTTGACACCGCCAGCGATGTCTTTTGGCGTTGCCAGTTTGGCAGTTGCTTGTTGGGCGGCTTGGAATGCTTCGGTTGCCATGATGTCGGCGGCTTCTTGTACGGTCAATGTGTTGGCCATGTATTGCCAACGCGCTGCCAAGTCGGCGTTTGCCGGTGCGTGGAAACCGTCTCGCAATTCATCTACCAAATCGGGACGGTTGCACACCAGTACAATATCGCAGCCTGCTTCAAAAGAAAGGCGGGCGCGTTCTTTAATACCGCCGACACCGCATGCGCCTTCCATGGTCAGGTCGTCTGAAAAGATAACGCCGTTAAATCCGATTTCTTGGCGCAGGATTTGTTTCAGCCATTTTTCGGAGAAGCCGGCAGGTTGGCTGTCGGTTTGCGGGTATACGACGTGGGCAGGCATGACTGCGGCCATGCCTGCTTGGCTCAATGCTCGGAAGGGGATAAGGTCTGCGGCTTCTAGCTCTTCTCGGCTGCGTTCGTCGCAAGGCAGGACGTGATGGCTGTCGCCTTCGACAAAGCCGTGGCCGGGGAAGTGTTTGCCGCAAGATTTCATGCCGCCTTTGTTCAGACCTTTTTGCAGGGCAAGGGCAAGCTGGGTAACGATGTTGGCGTCGCGGTGGAAACTGCGGTTGCCGATGACGGCGCATTGACCCCAGTCCAAATCCAATACAGGCGTAAAGGATAGGTCGATACCGCAGGCGGAGAGTTCGGTTGCCAAAACCCAGCCGACTTGTTCTGCTTGGGTACAGGCGGCTTCTTGGCCTTCGTTATCCCAAATTTCGCCCAATACATTCATGGCAGGCAGGCGGGTGAAGCCGTCAATAAAACGTTGAACCCGTCCGCCTTCGTGGTCGACGGCGATGATAAGTTCAGGTGTACGGACGGCTTTGATTTCTTGAACCAAAGCTTTGAGCTGGGAAACGTTTTCAAAGTTGCGGCGGAACAAAATAACGCCACCGACGGCAGGGTCGAGCAGGCGTTGTTTTTCTTCTTCGGTCAGATGATAGGCAGCGACGTCGGCCATGACTGGGCCGCGTGGAAGATGAGGCGTATTCATTGTTTTGTCCTGAATAATGTATCTATTGGATAATCGTTATGTTCAGACGGCCTGAGAGTGTAAGAATATCTCAGGCCGTCTGAATATTGGTTTTGAATTAGGCAGTTGCTTTTTTCTTGTCTTTTAAGATGAAAACCAACACAACCATCACGATGCCGGTTACCACAAAACCTAAAGGCGCAGAGCCGGTCATGCCCAGTGCGAGGTAGCCTGTGGCAGCAGATGCGGCTACGGTCAGCGCATAAGGGAATTGCGAGGTAACGTGGTCGATGTGGTTACAGTGTGCGCCGGTAGAAGAGAGGATAGTGGTATCGGAAATTGGCGAGCAGTGGTCGCCAAATACGGCACCGGCCATTACGGCAGACATGCAAGGGATAATCAGCGAAGGTTCGACTTTGACGGCCATGGCGGCGGCAATCGGCAACATGATGCCGAATGTGCCCCAGCTTGTGCCGGTAGCGAAGGCCATCACGCCTGCGAGCATAAACAAAATCACGGGTAGGAAGCCTGCGTGGATATTGCCTGCCACCAAAGTGGAGAGGTATTCGCCGGTGTGCATCTCGCTGACAACGGTGCTGATGATCCATGCCAAAATTAAGATGGTAATGGCACCGCGCATAGAGATGATGCCCTGCCAAATGGCTTTAGGGTAATCGCCGGTTTTGATGGTGCCGATGGTGCAGAGGATGACGGCCAATACGCCGCAGGTGCCGCCGAATACGAGGGAAGTGTTTACATCGGTATTTTCAAATGCGCTGAGCAAAGAGAAGGTTTCAGAAGCTTGTGCGCCAGTGTAAATCATGGCGGAAACAGTGGCGACGATCAGTACCAAAACCGGCACAATCAGAGCGAATACGCGACCGTTGGGATGGCCTGTTTCAACGGTTTCATCATGAATTTCATTCAAAGCGGCGCGTTCCAAACGGGCCATGGAGCCGATGTCGAAGGAGAACCAGGCCACGACAAACACCATAATCAATGCGAAGACGGCGTAGTAATTCATCAGGCTCATGGCCACGAATGCGCCCATTGGTGTGTAGTCTGTGATGTTGTAAGTCACCAAAAGGCCTGCCAAAGTAGCAATAATCGATGCCCCCCAGCTGGATACAGGCATCAAAACGCACATCGGCGCGGCAGTGGAGTCAAGGATATAAGCCAGTTTGGCGCGGGAAACTTTGAATTTGTCGGTTACAGGGCGGGCAATCGCGCCGACGGCAAGGCTGTGGAAATAGTCGTCAATAAAGGTAACGAATACCAGGCAGGCAGTCAGCAGCTTCGCACCACGGCGGCCTTTGATGTGCTGTTTTGCCCAATCGGCAAATGCTTGGTTACTGCCTGAATGCGTCAGCAGGGAAGTGAAAATCCCCAAAAGCACTAAGAAGAGCAGGATTTTGGGTTTGCCCAAAGACCAATCGCCGTCCGCCCAAGTCAGGCTGACGGCCATGTCTTTCAAGTGAACCAAGGCATCAAGCGGATTACCGCCTACCAGCAGGAATGAGCCGACGATAATGCCGACACCCAAGGACAGCAATACACGACGCGTGGCAATGGCCAGGGCAAGCGCGATGGCTGCAGGAATAATGGATAAAATAGAATTCGAATAATTAATAAGTTGCATAATTATATTGTATATAAGCGGTGAAATATTTTCAGACGGCCTAAACTGGAAGACGGATAACAAAATACCCACCGCCTCTGACAGATGGGTATTTTATCATTTAACGCATCATCATGCCGTCTGAAAATCTTGCTATTGCAGATTTAGCGCGAGGAACAAAGTATTGCCTTCGCGTTGTACCAAAAGCGGTACGTTTTTGCCTGCGCTTTCCAATGCGCTACGGAAAGTGGATTCGTCATTGACGCTGATTTGGCTGACGGCAATAATTTCGTCGCCGCGTTTGAGGCCGGCACGTTCGGCCGCACCGCTAACGCGCAGAACGATTAAGCGTTGTTTGCCGTCTGCGTTTTCAACCTGCAAAGTTAGGCCTGCATTTTCAACGGTAAATCCGTCATGGCCGCCTTCGTGTTGCGGGTGTTCGGCTTCTTTTGCAGAAGTTTCCGTTTGTTCGGCTGCGCTGCCAAGTTTGACTTTGACATCGGTTTGTTTGCCGCCGCGCCAAATGCTCAAAGTCACTTCTTTGCCCGGCATCATCGAGCCGACCATGACCGGCAAGTCGCTGGAGGCACGGACTTCTTCTCCGTTTACGCTGCGGACAATATCGCCGACTTGCAACCCGGCTTGTTGCGCTGCGCTGTTCGGCATGATTTTGGCAATCAGCGCGCCGCTTGCTTTGTCCAAACCGAAAGATTTGGCCAAATCGTAAGAAACTTCTTGGATAACCACGCCTAATTGACCGCGTTGGACTTTGCCGTTGGCTTTTAATTGATCGGCCACATTCATGGCAACATCAATCGGAATGGCAAACGAAATGCCCATGAAACCGCCGCTTCGGCTGTAAATTTGCGAGTTGATGCCGACTACTTGGCCGCGGAGGTTGAATAACGGGCCGCCTGAGTTGCCGGGGTTGATGGCAACGTCGGTTTGGATGAACGGCGTGTAGTTTTCATTCGGCAGGCTGCGGCCTTTAGCGGAGACGATGCCTGAAGTTACGCTGTTGTCAAAGCCGAAAGGTGCGCCGATGGCGGCTACCCATTCGCCCGGTTTCAAATCTTTCGGATTGCCGATTTTGACAACCGGCAAGTCTTCTTGCGGCTCAATTTTTAAGAGGGCAACGTCGGATTGGGCGTCTGAGCCGACCAGTTTGGCCGTGTATTCGCGTTTGTCGTTGAGCAGGACTTTGATATTGCCCATGCCAGCAACCACGTGGGTATTGGTCAGGATATAGCCGTCTTTGCTGATGATGAAGCCGGAGCCGAAATTCAGATCGTCGCTTTCGGTATCTTCTTGCGGCATGTCTGGCATATTGGGAACAAGGCGTTTGAAGAACTCGTAAAACGGATCGTTGTCGGGAAATTGGCTCAGGTCCATGCTGTGGTCGTCATCCGGTGTCGCAGAGCGTTTTGCCGGTGTCGCTTGAATATTGACGACGGCCTGTCCTTCGTTTTGCACCAGTTGGGCGAAGTCGGGCAACAACATACCGACTTTTCCGTCATCGGTATTGGTTTCAATACGTTGAACGAGTTCTTTGTTTTCGTCTTTGTCGAAAAAGGTGCTGACTTTGTCGCAACCTGAAAGAAGGGAAGCTGAGAGGACAGCAAGGGCCAGATATGTGTTTGTTTTAATATGCACGAAAGTTCCTTTTGCCGGTGCCTATCGTATTGTCGGCATGCGTTTGAATCGGCAGGCAGTTTTATTGTTTGAATGCTGTTTAAATGTATAAGGTAGGATTTTTACACTTTAACGGTTTTTTTTCAAGCATTTCATTTTAAATGAAAAAATGATAATTGGGATTTTATTGTTTTAAGGCCGTCTGAAAACTTTTGAATATGACCTGTCGGTCGGTTCGCTTTTTTCAGACGGCCTTTAAATTGTGGTCAGTCGTGTTGATCCAAATGGTAGATCTGTGCCACGGCATCGATTAATTCGCTGTTGTCCGAGCCAGCTTTATTGAGCGTGCGTGTCGGAGAGTGGAGCAGTTTGTTGGTCAACTGAATGGAGAGGCGTTCGAGGACATCCTCGGCGGATACGCCTTTTGCCAGTTGCTTCATGGCATTTTCCAATACTTGGCGGCGTGCACGTTCACCTTCGTCGCGCAAGGCGCGGATAAGCGGAACGCTTTGGCGGTTTTTCTGTAGGCGGATAAATTCGCTGACTTTTTCTTCCACCATGCTTTCAGCCGCCGCCGCTGCTTTTTTGCGCGCATCTTTACCGCTTTGGACAATGTCCATCATGTCGTCTACGGTATAGAGATATGCGTCTTCCAATTCGCCGACTTCGGCTTCGATATCGCGCGGAACAGCCAAATCCAGCAGGAAAACAGGCATGTTGTGGCGTTTTTTCAATGCGCGTTCGACCATGCCTTTGCCGACGAGTGGGAGTTGGCTGGCAGTGGAAGAAACAACCACGTCGTAATCGTGAAGAATATCGGGCAATTCGTTCAGCAGGCAAGCTTCGGCGTTGACACCGAGTTTGTCGCACAATTCCTGCGCGCGCTGGTGTGTGCGGTTGGCAACGGTAATGAGCTTGGGATTTTTGGCGGCAAAATAAGTAGCCACCAGCTCAATCATTTCGCCTGCGCCGATAAAAAGGACGTTCAGATCAGAAATGGAAGGGAAGATTTGCTCTGCCATTTTGACCGATGCAGAAGCCATGGAGACGGAGTTTTCGCCGACAGCAGTGTCGGTACGCACTTCTTTGGCAACGGCAAAGGTTTTTTGAAACAGGGCGTTTAAGTGGGTGTTGATGCTTTCCTGTTCTTGCGCAACGCGGACGGCATCTTTGATTTGACCGAGAATTTGCGGTTCGCCCAAGACCATGGAATCTAAACCGCAGGCGACGCGGAAGGCGTGGCGGACGGTTTCATTATTATCTAAGGTATAGAGGTAAGGGCGGATTTCTTCGGCAGGCAGGTCGTGATATTGTGCCAACCAGTCGATGATTTTTTCGGTTTCGCCGACGCAGTAAAGCTCGGTGCGGTTGCAGGTAGAAAGAATGACTGCTTCTTCCGCCGCCTCACTACGCGCGAGGTTGGACACGGCATCCGGCAGATTTGCAGCTGCAAATGCCAGTTTTTCGCGTATGCTCAAGGGCGCGGTTTGGTGATTGAGTCCGACGACGGTAAGTTGCATGGTTATGGTATGACTGGGTAGTGTGTGTGGTGGGTATTATAGCTTAAGTGGGCTTTAAAATGAATGTGTTGGGGGAGAAGATGCAATGAGGTTTGCCATCGAAAAGGCCGTCTGAAAAGATTCAGACGGCCTTTTATCAAGAAAGGCTTAAACGGCTTCAGCTTCTTCTGCCAAGAAACCGCGCAGTTTTTGCATAGCTTTGGCTTCGATTTGGCGGATGCGTTCGGCAGATACGCCGTATTCGGCAGCCAATTCGTGCAGGGTCAAACCGCCATCGTCTTGCAACCAGCGGCTTTCAACGATACGGCGGCTGCGGTCGTCCAGTTGTGCCAAGGCGTTTTGCAGACCTTCGGTTTGCAGGGCGTAGTGGGCTTGTTTGGACAACTGGCGGCTAGGCTCTGCATCGTGATCGGCCAACCAGTCGATAGGGGCGAAGTTGTCTTCGTCATCGTTGTTTTCTGCCATGATGCCGATATCGTGACCGGTCATGCGTTGTTCCATTTCCAAGACTTCGGACAATTTGACGCCCAAATCGTCGGCGATTTCTTGCGCTTCTTTTGGAGACAAGGCATTCAGGTTTTTACGCATGCTGCGCAGATTGAAGAACAGTTTGCGTTGCGGTTTGGTTGTGGCAACGCGGACCAAACGCCAGTTGCGCAAAATGAATTCATGGATTTCGGCTTTAATCCAATGCACGGCAAACGAAAACAGGCGCGCGCCGCGGCTCGGTTCGTAGCGTTTGACGGCTTTCATCAGGCCGATATTACCTTCTTGAATCAGGTCGGCTTGGTTGAGGCCGTAGCCGTCGTAACCGCGTGCAATGGATACGACGACGCGAAGATGAGACAGAATAAGCTGTTTGGCGGCGTTGAGATCGCCTTTTTGTTGACGTTCGGCCAGTTGTGTTTCTTCTTCGGCAGTCAGCATGGGAATGCTGTTGACAGTATGAATGTATTGCTCGAGGCTACCGTTGCCGCTGTGGATAACGGGTAATGCAAAAGCTTTATTCATAAAGGATACTCTCCTTGATTGGGCCGTCTGAAAACGGCTTTTTGTTTATTGTGTGACAAGCAGTATAACACTGCCTGTGGTTTGTTTTGTTATGGGTTGGATTTTTTCTGTAAATTAACGATAGATCCAATAGTTTTTACTGCTTGAATCGCAAGGGTTGATTGTCTTAGAAAATTTGAGTGATTTGCTAGGTTTTGGCTAAGTATATTACAAACATTTCTGTATGTAAATAGTTTTGGTGATAAAAAAGACCTTGTATAACAAGGTCTTAAAAATTTTTTATTCTGGTTTTTTCCGGCCAATCAGGATAAGGAATACGCCGATAACGGCCAAAATGCTGATAAGCCATGTTGAGCCGCCTGCTTTCATATAAGGCGTTTCGCCGATATAGCCTTTAACGTGGCCTTCGAGGACGGTTTCTGTATCCGGTTGGGCTTCGGCAACAATCGTACCTTTAGGGGAAATAATGGCGGTCGCGCCGGTATTGGTGGCGCGAACCATGTAGCGGCCCAGTTCCATTGCACGCGCTTGGGACTGTTGAAGCTGCTGGTACATGGCATTGGACTTGCCATACCACGCCATATTGCTGATGTTGGCAAGCAAGGTGGAGCGTTTCGCCGTTGCAATGAGTTCGTCGCCGAAACCGTCTTCATAGCAGATATTGAAGGCGACTTTTTGATCTTTCATCACCAAAGGCGCTTGGTTGTCGCCGCCTTTTTGAAAGTCGGCCAAAGGCATATCCATCATTTTATAGAGGCGCTCGGTAATGGTGGGCAAGGGCTTGTATTCGCCAAATGGAACGAGGTGGTTCTTGGCGTAGTAGGGGATGGTATCGGAAGTGCTGTTGTGATAGTCGCTCAAATTGATGACTGCATTTTCGTAGCCGTTGCCGTCGGGCGTATATTGGCTGATACCGATGGCCAACGCGCTGCCGTTGCTTTGCGCTTGCTCGGCGAATTGTTCCAAGATGCCTTCGGGCAGGTCTTGGCGCATCAGTGGCAGGGCGGTCTCGGGCAGGATGACGATGTCAGCACTGGTTTTGCTGATTTGTTCGTAGTATTTCTGAATGGTTGGGATGATTTGCTCTTCTTTCCATTTCAGATTTTGCTCGATATTGCCTTGAATCAGGGCAACCGTGCTGGTGCTGCCGTCAGGGCGGGTGTATTCGGTTTGTTGGGAAATGTAGCCGACGGAGCAGAGTGCAACGATAAGGAATAAGGGCAGGAGGCGGTGTTTCAGACGGCCGTGGTTGTCAATCAGCAACACCAGCCATGCGCTGAGAAAAGCGGTTGCCAGCGTGACCATATGAATGCCGCCCAAAGGCGCGAAGCCTGCCAACGGGCTGTCTTTGATGATTTGGGAATAGCCGATTGCACCCCAGCCGAATCCAGTCAGGAAACGTTCGCGGGCAAATTCTGCCAGCGTCCACAAAATCGGCAGCAGGAGGCCGGTTTTGGCCCAGCGCGACAGGTTGCATTTTCTCCACACCCAAAAACAGATGGCCGGATAAAGCGCAAGAAATGCCGGCAGCAGGAAGGTGAGGGGGATGGCGTATGAATCCGGCAAACCCGAAACATCATGCAAGGCAGTGTGTATCCAATAAAACTGCGCCGTATAACCGATTAATCCGAACAGATAGGCAGTCATGACGGCAAAGCGTGGACGCAATTCAATCAGGCGTATCAGCGCGCCAAACAACAGCGGCATCAGCCAGAAATGATAATACGGGGCGAAAGTGAACGGTGTCGCGGCGGCAATCAAGATGACCAGCGGCCAGTAAAGCAGCGGATGTTGCCAATATTGTTCGAGTTTACGGAAAATATTCA
>NZ_JBQCWZ010000030.1:0-27257 GCF_051956895.1 Neisseria sp. P0021.S006 | reverse complement strand
GGGTCCTGACTTTGAAAGCAAATTCGGCCTGACCGGCGCAACCGGCTTAGGTATGGCTTCTGCAACATTCGGCCTGGTATTCGGCGGTTTGATCGGTGGTCCTGTTGCACGCCGTCTGATCAACAAAATGGGCCGTAAACCTATCGTCAAAACTGCCAAATCCGACGACAACGATGCTACTGATGACATCTTCGAACAAGCACAGCGCACTCGCCTGATTACGGCTGACTCCGCTGTCGAAACGCTCGCGATGTTTGCCGCATGTTTGGCTTTTGCCGAAATCGTGGACAGCTACGACAAAGCCTTCTTCGACTTGCCTAAATTCGTATGGTGTCTGTTTGCAGGCGTGGTCATCCGCAACGTCCTGACTGCCGCCTTCAAAGTCAATATGTTTGACCGTGCCATCGACGTATTCGGTAACGCCTCCCTGTCACTCTTCCTGTCTATGGCTCTTCTGAACCTGAAACTGTGGGAATTGACCGGTCTGGCAGGCCCTGTAACCATCATCTTGGCCGTACAAACCGTCGTGATGATTCTGTACGCCACTTTCGTTACCTACGTCTTCATGGGTCGCGATTACGACTCTGCCGTATTGGCAGCCGGTCACTGCGGCTTCGGTTTGGGTGCCACCCCGACTGCCGTTGCCAATATGCAGTCCATTACCCAAACTTTTGGCCCGTCTCACAAAGCCTTCTTGATTGTACCTATGGTGGGTGCGTTCTTCGTTGACTTGCTCAACGCCGCCATCCTCTCCGGCTTCATCAGCGTCATCAAAGGCTGATACGTCTGACATAGAAAAGCACTTGCCGCATTTACTTGCTGCAAGTGCTTTTGTTATGATAAGCACGTCAGGCCGTCTGAAAGGCCGTCATCTTCAGGAGTACCCATGTACAAAAAAACCGCTTCCGTATTGATTTTAAGCACGATTCTTCTTGCCGCATGCAGCAAAGAAGAGCCCAAAGCCGCACTTGATTGCGCCCAACCGGCCACACTGCAAAACATCCGTACCACCATCGAAGACACCCTCAAACAACAAGCGCGCTCCTTTGCCCGCAATGACAACCGCCAATTTGTCGATGCCGACAAAATCATCGCCGCCGGCCTCGAATTAGAAACCCTGCTTGAAGACCCCAAAGAAACCGGAGACGACGGCAAAGCCATCTGCCGCGCCAACCTCAAAATCCGCATTCCCGACACCATCCTCAAGACGGCCATAGACAACAGCCCGCTGATTTACGGCAACACCCCGTTGTCCGACATGCTCGAACAAAAACTGATGGGCAGCAACCTGACTTTTGAAAACAACACGTTCAGCACCACCCTGCTCTACACCCCCGATAAAGACGGCAAACCGGTTTTCGAAGACAATACCCTGAGTTCCACCGCCCAAACCCTTTCCGCCACCCTGCTGCCCTACGGCGTGAAAAGCATCGTCATGATAGACGGCAAACCCGTGTCCAAAGAGCAGGCCATCAAACTGCTGCAAAACCAAAACACGGAAGAACCACCCACCCTCAATCCGCAAGACATCCTTGAAAACAACGCCGCCAGCCAAGCCGTCGGTTTGACCGATAATGACGACGATTCAGACTACGAAGTCCTGCACCCTGACCGTGAAACTCCGCGCAACGAGCCGCCCGGCCTCAGCCAAAGCGAACTCGACAACGCGCGCGCGCAAAACCGTCAGACAGACGGCGAGATCAACGACCTCTGGGGCGGCTTAGACAGCGATGTCAAACAACAAATCCTCGGCGAACAACGCGCCTGGATTCAAAGCAAAAAACTCAACTGCCAACAAGCCGCCGCGTCCGCAGACAACGCCGCACAAGCAGAATACCTGCGCCTGCAGTGTGAAACCCGTATGACCCGCGAACGTACGCAATACCTGCGCGGCTATTCCATCAACTAAAACCGATAAGGCCGTCTGAACATTCAGACGGCCTACAAGAAAGCACATCACATCATGCAATACCGAATCCACCGTGAAGGCGATGCCCAAAACACACCCTCTTCAGCCTCCACCCCCGTCGACAACTGGGAGCGCAACACCCTGCGCGAAGTCCTCCTCGCCGCCTACCAAGAACAGCGCCGCGCCCGCATTTGGCGCAATATCTGGCGCGGCGTCGCCGTCCTCATCTTCCTCAGCCTAATCTTCGGCCTTGCGGAAGAAGAAGGAAAAACCACGAGCATCCAAGCCCGCAGCGAACACACCGCCGTTATCGACCTGACCGGCGAAATCGGCAACGACATCGACGACCAAGTCCAAATCCTGCGCGACAGCATGGAAGCCGCCTACGAAAACGGTAACGCCAAAGCCATCATCATTCGTGCCAACAGCCCCGGCGGTTCGCCTGTCGTGTCCAACACGGCCTTTAACGAAGTCCGCCGCCTCAAAGCCGAACACAAAGACATCCCGGTCTACCTCGTTGCCGAAGACATGTGCGCTTCCGGCTGCTACTACATTGCCGCCGCAGCCGACAAAATATACGCCGACCCTTCCAGTATTGTCGGCAGCATCGGCGTGATCGGCGGCGGTTTCGACTTTACCGGCCTGATGGACAAAGCCGGTGTCAAACGCCGTCTGAAAACCGCCGGCAGCAACAAAGGCATGGGTGACCCTTTCACGCCTGAAACGCCGGCACAAACCCAAATTTGGGAAACCATGTTGGGCGATATTCACCAAGAATTTATCAAAGCCGTCAAACTCGGCCGCGGCGCAAGGTTGAAAGACAAACAGTATCCCGATATTTTCAGCGGCCGCATCTACACCGGCAAAGAAGCCAAACAGGTCGGCCTGATTGACGACTTCGGTAGCATTTACAGCGTTGCCCGCGATGTTGTCAAAGCCCCCGAGCTGGTCAACTACACGCCGCAAGACGATTTCAGCAAAATGCTCAGCCGTCGCTTCGGTGCGGAAGTGAAGGCCAAAGTCAAAGAAACTTTGTCTGAAATTTGGTAAACCAAAAAACCAAAAGGCCGTCTGAAACCCAAAACATGGGTCTTCAGACGGCCTTTTTTATATGGTTTTTAAAATAAAACGCTGATTATTGTCCAAACATCCATCGACTTCATCAAATCAGCATGCAGATGCTCCCTGATGATGCTTTTACGGGAACACATTACGCCTACAAACGATTAAACCTCTACGTTTCAGACGGCCTGTTTCTGCATATTGTGCGACATATCAAACGCGGCGCGGACGGCGGTAATCAGGCTGCCAGAATCAGCTTTGCCCGTACCTGCCAAGTTCAAGGCCGTGCCATGGTCGACGGAAGTGCGGATAAAGGGCAGGCCGAGGGTGATATTCACGCCTTCGCCGAAACCGGCGTATTTGAGTACCGGCAGCCCTTGGTCGTGATACATGGCGAGGACGGCATCGGCATCTTTGAGTAAAAAAGGTTGGAACACAGTATCAGCCGGATAAGGGCCGCGTGCGTCTATGCCTTCGGCCTGCAGGGCATGAAGCGCCGGAATAATGGTGTCGATTTCTTCGTGTCCCAAATGGCCGCCTTCGCCGGCATGGGGATTGAGGCCGGTAACGAGGATGACCGGTTTGGCTATGCCGAACTTATGGCGCAGGTCGTGTTCAAGAATGCGGACAACCGACTCGATTAAAGGCTTCGTGATGGCGGCGGAAATGTCTTTCAGCGGCAGATGGGTGGTAACCAACGCCACGCGCAGGCCGCCGCCGGTCAGCATCATGACAACTTGTTCGGTATGGCTTTTTTCGGCGAGGTATTCGGTATGGCCGCTGAAAAAGCCGTTGTCTGCGTGGGCATCGTTGATGATGCCTTTATGCAGCGGCGCGGTAACCATACCGGCAAACAGGCCGTCTGAAATGCCCTGATACGCCGTATCCAGCAGTCGGAGCACATACGCGGCATTGGCAGGATTGAGTTCGCCCGCCCGACACTCGGCATCTAAGGGAATATGCAGAACTTCGAGTTCACCCTTGGGCAACGGTTCAGCCGCTTGAGCTTGAAAATCGCGCAAAATGACGGATTTGCCGAGCTGTTCGGCCCTGTTTACCAACAGGTTTTTGTCGCACAAAACAACGGGGCGACAAGGAAGGTCGGCGAAAGCCAAATCAAGGCAGATGTCGGGGCCGATGCCGGCCGGTTCGCCGGATGTAATGGCGAGAATAGGAGCAGTCATGGTGTTTCTCGGTACGGTTTACAGTATTTAGACAACAGTCAGGCAAAATGCCTGCCCTACTTTTGCAGATTAACACAAATACAAAAAGGCCGTCTGAAAACAGTTTTTGCTTGATCAAACTGTTTTCAGACGGCCTTGGCTGTTTACCGTTTTACACTTAAGAACGACGACCGATCATGCGGTATAAAACGTCGTGGCCTTGAATGCGGTGGACAACAACCATGGCGATGTGGCCGGCGACCAGCGCGAAGAGCAGCCAGCCGAGTTTGCCGTGCGCCATATTGCCGAGGTTGGACATCCATTCGATTTTTTCAGGCGAACCCTGCATCACTTCGACACCGAATACTTTCAACGGGCCACGGCCGCCGCCATATTGGCGGATCATGCCGATAACGGGAACGGCGAGCATGAAGACGTAAAGGGCAAGGTGGCCTGCTTTGGCGGCAAAGCTGTCGGCGGCAGGACGTTTGGACGCATTGAGCAAGGCCCAAACAATGCGCACGATAATCACCAGCAACGTGATGAAACCGATGGATTTATGCACGCCAAAGAGCGATTTGACCCATTCTTCGCCATCATAGATGGTCCAAACGGTAATGGTGGAGAGGATGCCGATGAAACCGAGTACGGTCAGCCAATGCAACGCGCGCGCGACGGCATCATAGGTTTGTGGACGTGTAGCGGTCATAATGTTTCCTTGTTTTTGATTTATTTGATTTTTTGAAGCGGCGGATTGTATCAAAAATACCCAACCAATTATGTTGCCTTTTTGAAGAGATTTCGTAAATGTTTGGAAAATTTGAAGAAACGGCGGTTTTATCCGTAAAGCTACACAGGCCGTCTGAAAACAAGGGCAGGAATACCACCTTCTATGCCGAACTCGGGCTAAAATAGGCATTTTTATTCTCGGGTACGCATCGATGCAGGTTTGGATTCGGCGGTTTGCGCTGTTGCTTCTGCCTTTAGGTTTCTTAGCGATTATGGTGGCCGCGCCTTTGCTGTCGTTGGCGTTTTACGACGGCGAAGGCGCTTGGGCGGAAGTGGTGGCTGATGACTATATGCGCCTGCGCTTGGGCTGGACGGTGGCGCAGGCGGTTTTGACCTGCGTCTTGGTCACGGCTTTGGGCGTGCCTGCGGCGTGGGTGCTGGCGCGGATGGACTTTGCCGGACGGCGCACGGTTTTGCGCCTGCTGATGCTGCCTTTCGTGATGCCGACTTTGGTGGCAGGCATGGGCGTGCTCGCCTTGTTTGGTGCACACGGTATGCTGGCGGCAGGTTGGCAGGACACGCCGTGGCTGCTGATTTACGGCAACGTGTTTTTCAACCTGCCGGTTTTGGTGCGCTCGGCGTATCAGGGATTTGTGCGTGTGCCGCAGGCGCGGTTGCTGTCGGCACAATCTTTGGGCGCGGACGCGTGGAGGCGGTTTGTCTGGGTCGAATGGCCGGTGGTGCGCGCGTGGGTTGCCGGCGGCGCGTGCCTGGTGTTTTTATATTGTTTTTCAGGCTTCGGGCTGGCCTTGCTGCTCGGCGGCGAACGTTTTGCGACGGTGGAAGTGGAAATCTACCGGCTGGTGGCGTATGAGTTGGACATGGCGCGTGCGTCGGTGTTGGTGTGGCTGGTGCTGGCGGTTACGGCGGCGGCAGGCGGTTTGTATGCGTATTGGAGCAGGCGCGTGACTGTGGATAAGTCAGTCTCGCCTTTGCCTCCGCGTGCGCCGATATGGGCTTGGGAAAAATGGCTGACGGCAACGGTATTGACCATGTTGGCAGTGTGCTGCCTGCTGCCTTTGGCGGCGGTGTGGCTCAAGGCGGTATCGGCAGGCTCTTCGTGGTCGGTTTTGTTTGAAGCGCAGACTTGGACGGCTGTGTGGAACACCGTCCGTTTCTCTGCGGCAGCAGTGGCGGCGGCGACGGTATTGGGCGTACTGTATGCGGCGGCGGCACGGCAAATGGCGTGGTTGCGCGCGCTGATGTTTTTGCCGTTTATGGTGTCGCCCGTGTGCATTGCGTTCGGCGTATTGCTGCTCTATCCGCAGTGGACGGCTTCGCTGTGGCTGCTGACGGCGACTTACGCGCTGTTGGCGTATCCGTTTGTGGCCAAAGATGTATTGGCCGCGTGGGACGGTTTGCCCAAAGATTACGCGGCGGCGGCGCGTACTATGGGCGCAAACGGTTTTCAGACGGCCTGTTATGTAACCGCGCCTTTATTGAAACCGGCTTTGCGGCGCGGTCTGACTTTGGCTTCGGCAACGTGTATCGGCGAATTTGCGGCCACATTGTTCCTGTCGCGCCCCGAATGGCAGACGCTGACCACTTTGATTTACGATTATCTCGGGCGCGCCGGTGCGGACAATTACGGACGGGCGATGGTGTTGACGGCAGTATTGACCGCTTTGGCTTTGACGGCATTTTTGCTGGTGGACGAAGCGGAAGGACAAAAGGCCGTCTGAACGTGGTCGGCTCAAATCCCTTCGCTTTCACTACACTATTGCCGCGCCTTGTATCGAAAATTGATTGAATCCGCTATATAATTTGTTTTTAACCGCACTCAACACGACCTATCATGACCGACTTAGAAACCAAACGCCTTGAAACCCAAGCCATGCTGGACAATGCCGACTTGCTGTTTGACCAAGAACAATGCCGCGCGGCCTTGCAAAAAGTTGCCGACGACATTACCCGCGACTTGGGCGACAAATACCCCCTGCTCTTGCCTGTCATGGGTGGTGCGGTGGTGTTTACAGGACAGTTATTGCCGCTGTTGCGCTTTCCTTTGGACTTTGACTACGTCCACGTTTCCCGCTACGGCGACAAACTCGCAGGCGGCGCGTTCAACTGGAAACGCATGCCCGACCCCGAGCAAATCAAAGGCCGTCATGTAGTCGTTTTGGACGACATCTTGGACGAAGGCCACACCATGGCCGCCATTCAGGAAAAACTGTTGGAAATGGGCGCGGCAAGCTGCCGTGCGGCCGTGTTTGCCAACAAGCTGATCGACAAAGAAAAACCGACCAAAGCCGATTATGTCGGTTTGGACGTGCCCAACCGCTACGTCTTCGGTTACGGCATGGATGCCGCCGGCTGCTGGCGCAACCTCGGCGAAATCTACGCCTTAAACAATAAATAAAACAAAGGTCGTCTGAAAAATCTTCAGACGGCCTCAACCCCCATGCTAGGAACACATCATGATAGGTTTGTTAATCATTACACATGAAACCATAGGTGAAGCCTATCGCGGTTTGGCCGACCATTTCTTTCCCAACGGCTTCCCCGAAAATCTCCACATCCTCGGCGTACAGCCCGACGAGGATCAAAACGACATCATCAACAACGCCATCGCCGCATTGCAGGAATTTCCCAACAACCGCGGCGTGCTGATCATGACCGACATCTTCGGCGCAACCCCATGCAACGCCGCACGCCGGCTGGTGCGCGAAAACAAATCCGCCATCCTGACCGGCCTCAACGCCCCGATGATGATTAAAGCCATCCAATACTCATCACAAGCCGAAAACCTCTCCGACTTCACTGAAACCGTCAAAGAAGCCGCCATCCGGGGCATTTTCGCCATTACATCCGCACCTGAAGACCTGGTGTGCAAAGAACACGGCTAAGGCCGTCTGAAAACATTCACTTTACGAACATTACATTTAGGGGACATCCATGCTCAAACAAGAAATCGAAATCATCAACAAACTCGGCCTGCACGCGCGCGCTTCCAGCAAATTCACCCAAACCGCCTCCCAATTCCAAAGCGAAGTCTGGGTCACCAAAAACGGCAATCGCGTCAACGGCAAAAGCATCATGGGCCTGATGATGCTGGCCGCCGCCAAAGGCACCGTGATTGAGCTGGAAACAGAAGGCGCAGACGAAGCCGCCGCCATGCAGGCGTTGACCGACCTCATCAACGACTACTTCGGCGAGGGCGAATAATGAGCATCGTCCTACACGGTGTAGCCGCGGGCAAAGGCATTGCCATCGGCCACGCCCACCTCATCACGCGCGGCACAACGGAAGTCCCCCAATACGACATTGATCTCGACAAACTCGATGCCGAAGTCGCCCGTTTCGACAACGCCATCAAAGCCACGCGCAAAGAACTGGAACAGCTGCGCGGCGCGATTCCCGAAAATGCTCCGACCGAATTGGGCGCGTTCATCTCCCTGCACCTGATGCTGCTGACCGACGTCACCCTCTCACGCGAACCCATCGACATTTTGTGCGAGCAGAAAATCAACGCCGAATGGGCATTGAAACTGCAAAGCGACAAGCTTGCCGCCCAGTTCGATAGCATTGACGACGACTACCTGCGCGAACGCAAACAGGACATGCTCCAAGTCGTCCGCCGCATCCACAACAACCTTGTCGGCCAAAGCAACGAAATCAACCTCGCCGGCAACCTGCTTGACGACACCGTCCTCATCGCGCACGACCTCTCGCCTGCCGATACCGTACTATTCAAAGAGCAGCACATTACCGCCTTCGTAACCGATGCCGGCGGCCCGACCAGCCACACCGCCATCTTAGGCCGCAGCCTCGACATCCCGTCCGTCATCGGCCTGCACAACGCCCGCAAACTCATTACCGAAAACGAAATCGTCATCGTCGACGGCATCAACGGCGTCCTCATCATCGATCCCGACGAAGTCGTCCTCAACGAATACCGCCGCCTCGCCCGCGAATACCGCAGCCACAAGCGCGAACTCAACAAAATCAAAAAAACCGCCGCCACCACGGCCGACGGCATCAACATCGAACTTTTAGCCAACATCGAATCCGCAGAAGACATCAAAGCCCTACACAACTTCGGCGCAGACGGCGTCGGCCTGTTCCGCAGCGAATTTCTTTATCTCAACCGCGACAACATGCCGACCGAAGACGAACAATACGAAGTCTATGCCGGCATCGTCAAAAAACTCAAAGGCAAAAACATCACCATCCGCACCGTCGATTTGGGCGTCGATAAAAATCCGCGCTGGTTCGGCCAAAACAGCACACCCAACGGCAGCCTCAACCCCGCACTCGGCCTGACCGGCATCCGCCTGTGCCTTGCAGAGCCGGTCATGTTCCGCACCCAAATGCGTGCCATCCTCCGTGCCGCCACCCACGGCCCCGTGCGCATGATGTGGCCGATGATTACGTCTATTTCCGAAGTGCGCCAATGCCTTATCCATCTGGACACGGCCCAACGCCAACTGACCGAACGCGGCGAAACCTTCGGCCCGGTCAGCATCGGCTGCATGATCGAAATCCCGTCCGCCGCCATGACCGTCGGCAGCATCCTCAAGCTCGTCGACTTCGTTTCCATCGGCACCAACGACCTGATTCAATACCTCCTGTCGGTCGACCGCGGCGACGACAGCGTCAGCCACCTCTACCAACCCGGCCACCCTGCCGTCCTCAAAACGCTGCAACACATCATCCGCACCGCAAACCGCATGGAAAAAGGCGTGTCCATCTGCGGCGAAATGGCCGGCGATACCGTCTTCACCCGACTGTTGCTCGGCATGGGCCTGCGCCGCTTCTCCATGAACCCCAACAACCTGCTTTCGGTTAAAAACATCATCCTGCACAGCAACACCGGCCATCTCGAAAACGATGCCGCCAAAATCCTGCGCTGCGAAGACCCGGAAAAAGCCGAAAAACTGATTAAAATCCTTAACCAAAGCGAACAGGCGGAATCACAGGCCGTCTGAATCTCTAAAAAGGGCGTGTTTCGATACACGCCCTTTTATTCGTCCCCATTTTGGGTTTACGCCCAACTCTCCCTCAAGCCCTCTTCTTCCCTATTTCGCCATTTCAAAAACCAACCTTTTTCACTTTTCCCAAACACTGCTTACAGGCCGTCTGAAAAATATAGGGCGCAAGTGAAATAAAACTTTTATGCCGACACCAAAGGCCGTCTGAACCCTGATTGCAAGGTTTCAGACGGCCTTGTTTTCAACCGAATACCTTTTATTTTTTTGCAATAAAAAACCCTTTACCGATCCATTCCAGCTACTGCCCACTATGGCTTTAGGTACCCCATATCATTCCTTTTTACTAGGTCTTCAGTACACCAAAGCCCTATATAAACACTATCCCTTCGTTTTAATGATGAAACTTTTTATTTCGAAATATGTCTATCCCTACATTCACTTGAAAAAAGATTCAATACCTTATAAATTTATAAAAAGATAGTAATTATCATCATATTTTAAAGGAATGATTCATGAGATTTACGCAACTTTCTGCTTTGATTGCCGCCGCAGCTTTATCAGTCGGCTCCGTATCCGCTTTTGCCAAACCCGTTCAGCTGACCGATACCGTTGGCCGTAAGGTAACTGTCGACCTGCCTGCCAAACGTGTGGTGTTGGGCTTCTATTACCAAGACTACATGGCCATCGGCGGTAAAACCGCGCTGGACAACGTCGTTGGTTTTTCCAAAGCAGTTTGGGCCGACTGGGCGCCGCCGAGCTGGGCGGCATTCAGCAAAGCCGTGCCTAAACTGAATCAGCTGACCGACGTGGGCGAAGTGGAAGTCGGCACTTTCTCGATTGAGAAAGTATTGGCGCTGAAACCCGATTTGCTGGTTTTGGCCGAATGGCAATACAAGGCTTTGGGTTCCGATCTCGACCGCATCAACAAGGCCGGCATCCCCATCGTCGTGTTGGACTACAACGCGCAAACGGTGGCCAAACACGTCCAATCGACCAAGCTTATCGGCACGCTGACCGGCCAGCAGCAAAAAGCCGACAAACTGGCGGCAGACTACAAACGCGTTGCCGACACCATCCAGGCGCGCGTGAAAAAAGCCAACCTGCCCAAGCCTAAAGTCTATGTCGAGTTCGGCAATAAAGGCCCTGCCGAACACAGCGTAACCTTCGGCAAGAGCATGTGGGGTTCGATGGCGACGCTGGTCGGCGGCAACAATATCGCCGCTTCTTCGGTCGAATTCTACGGCCCGATCAATCCTGAAAAAGTCCTCGCCGCCAAACCCGACGTGATCGTGATTACCGGCCGCGAAACCGAATTGAAGAAAAACCCTGCCGCCATGGTGATGGGCTGGGGCATTCCGAAAGCCGAAGCGGAAAAACGCTTGGCAGGCTTTGCCAAACGCGCCGGCTGGGCGAACCTGCCTGCGATTAAAAACAACCGCCTCTACGCCGCCTACCATGCCAACTCGCGCACGCTGTCCGACAGCGCGTCGATTCAGTTTATGGCCAAAGCGATTTATCCGCAGTTGTTTAAAGATTTCAACCCTGAGAAAACCTATCTGGACTTCTACCGCCAAAACCTGCCCGTCGTTCCGAGCGGCACGTTCTACCTCTATCCGAAAGGACAATAAGGTAGTTTAGATTTTCAGACGGCCTTTTAAATCGGAAGGCCGTCTGAAATTTTTGCGGAAGAAAAAGGCAAACCCGTTCTCCCCTTTATCAACATTCTTTTTTAAAGGTTTGAAACATGAATGATTCGGTTGTCGCCGAGATTGTGAAAAACCAGCGCAAGTTGGAAGGCAAGCGTTGGTTGATTGTGTTGATGTTTTTAATCATCGCGGCGGTCAGTTTTTTATTCGACATCGCCACCGGCCCGGCGATGACGGACACGCTTCCTGTCGGCGAAGTGGTCAATGTTTTGCTGGGCAAACCCGAAGTTGATGAAATGAACCGCCTGATTGTGATGGATTTGCGCCTGCCGATTGCGGTAATGGCGCTGGTGGTCGGTGCGGCTTTGGGTGTCGGCGGGGCGGAGATTCAAACGCTCTTGAACAACCCGATGGCCAGCCCTTATACGCTGGGCTTGGCGGCGGCGGCAGGTTTGGGCGCGTCGGTGGTGATTGCGTTCGGCGGTTTCGGGCTGCCTGAAACGGTCGCCGTCCCCATCGGCGCGTTTGTGATGACCATGCTGGCTTCGGGCATCTTGTTCCTGTTTGCCTCGGCGCGCCGCTTCAATTCGGCGATGCTGGTGCTGGTGGGGATTGCGCTTTTGTTTCTGTTTCAGTCGATTTTGTCGCTGATTCAGTTTATCGCCGCGCCTGAGATTTCGCAGCAGATTCTGTTCTGGCTGTTCGGCAGTTTGACCAAGGCAACTTGGGAGACGGTCATCGTTACGGCGGCGGTTACGGCGGTATGCGTGTTTCTGCTTTCGCGCGATGTGTGGAAGCTGACCGCGCTGCGTTTGGGTGAAGAACGCGCCGTCGGGCTGGGCATCAATCTGCAATTTTTGCGCCTGAAAACGCTGGTGTTGGTGGCGGTGATGACGGCGACGGCAATCAGTTTTGTCGGCGTGATCGGCTTTATCGGCTTGGTTGCCCCGCATGTGGCGCGGATTCTTTTGGGCGAAGACCAACGTTTCTTCCTACCCGGCGCGATGCTGGCAGGGGCGGCGTTTTTATCGGTGGCAAGCGTGTTGTCCAAGGTGATTATCCCCGGCGCGCTGTTTCCGGTGGGGATTGTTACGTCGTTTGTCGGCGTGCCGTTCTTCTTCTGGATTGTATTAACGAAACGATAGGCCGTCTGAAATGTTGAAACTTGAAAACGTACACATCCGGCGCGGCGATTATGTGGTCGCCGACAGTATCGATTTGACGCTGGAACAAGGCAAAGTCTATTCCGTGCTCGGCCCGAACGGCACGGGCAAATCCTCGCTGATGAAAACGATTTTCGGCGAAGTGGCGCACAAAGGCACCATCCGCTACGGTGACGAAGCGTTGAGCAAAATCCACCTGCAAAGCTGGCGCAAACGCATAGGCTATATGCCGCAGGACACCGCCGCCGAAGCCTCGCTGACCGCGTTGGAAGTCGTGTTGCTCGGCCGCATGGACGCGCTGCACATGCACGTCGGCGACGAACTGCTGCACGAAGCCGCAAGTATCATGGCGGAGCTGGGCATCGGCCACTTGGCGCACCGCGACGTCATGCGGCTTTCCGGCGGACAGCGGCAGCTCGTGATGTTTGCCCAAGTCATGCTGCGCCGCCCTGAAATCCTGATGCTGGACGAACCGGTCAGCGCGCTGGATATGCACCACCAGTTGAACCTCTTGGAACGCGTGGTGCAATACACGCACGAACACAATCTGGTTACGCTGATGGTCTTGCATGATTTGAGCCTCGCCGCGCAGTTTTCAGACGGCGTGATTCTGCTCGGCGAAGGCAAAGTACAGGCGCAGGGCGCACCGCAGGACGTGTTGCAGGCGGACATGATAGGCAGACTGTATAAAGTGGACATCGAACTTTTGTACGACAGCAAAGGCCTGCCCGTTATCCGCCCGATGCGGCAATCCTAGCTGAGAAATCTGCCACCAAGAAACCAGCCCCGCAACCATTTTATACTCTTCACAAAAAGGACTCCCCCATGAAAAAATCCCTCTTCCTCCTGATGCTGACCGCGTCCCTTAGCGCACACGCCGCCAACCACGAAATCAAAATGCTCGACAACGGCAAAGACGGCAGTATGGTGTTCGAACCCGGCTACGTCAACGCCAAAGTCGGCGACACCGTAACCTTCAAAGCCACCAACAGCGGCCACTGGGTACAAAGCAAAGCCCTGCCCGAGGGCGTTGCCGACTTCCTCTCTGAAGACGGTAAAGACTTCACCCTCAAACTCGACAAAGAAGGCGTATACGTCTATACCTGCCCGCCGCACCGCATGATGAACATGAGCGGCGTGATTCAGGTCGGCAAACCGGTGAACAAAGCCAAAGCGCAAGCCGTTGTCGATGAAATGGAAAACCGCGCCATGCAAAGCAAAGGCCGTCTGAAAAAATATATGGCGCAAGTGAAGTAAAAGCGTTTATGCCTGCATTAAAGGCCGTCTGAAACCTTTCAGACGGCCTGTTTCCTTTGCGTAAAACCCGCATCAAAGCTATATCTTCCGTTTCAGTTTCCGATAAAATAGGCCTATTCCGACACAAGATCCGTAAGCATGATACGCCGCCTTTACGCCACGCTGTGGCACCTCGCCCCCTTCCTGATCCGCCGCCACCTGCGCCGCCGCGCCCTCAAATCCCCAGCCTATCTCGAGCATTGGGACGAGCGTTTCGGGCAGGCGTATCCCAATCCCGTACAACGCCCGATTTGGATACACGCCGTATCCGTCGGCGAAACGCGTGCGGCCGAACCTTTGGTGCAGGCATTACGCCGCCATTTTCCCGACTCGCCGTTTCTGATTACCCAAATGACGCCGACTGGCCGCGCCACCGCGCAATCCCTGTTCCCCGATGCGCAATGCCGTTACCTGCCCTACGACAAATCCGAATGGGTCGCCCGATTTTTAGCCGAACACCGCCCCATCTGCGGCATTTTGATGGAAACCGAAATCTGGCCCAACCTGATGCACGGCTGCAAAAAAGCAGGTATTCCCCTCTTTCTGGCCAACGCGCGCCTCTCCGAAAAATCCCAACGCGGCTATCTTAAAATCCGCAAGTTGGTCGAGCCTGCCATGCAGACCCTCTCCGGCTGCTTTGCCCAAACCGCCGCCGATGCCGAACGCCTGCACCTCATCGGCGCATCCAACGTCCACGTCTGCGGCAACACCAAATACGACATCGCGCCCCCCAACGACTCGCGCCCGCTTGCCGCCGCCTTTAAAGAACGCATCGGCGCACGAGCCGTCGTCGTCTGCGCCAGCACGCGCGTGTATAAAGGCACAGACGAAGCCGAGCTGCTCCTCAAAGCATGGCAGGGCTACCGCGGCAATGCCTTGCTGGTCATCGTCCCGCGCCACCCTGAAAACTTTCAGACGGCCTACGATATCGCCAAATCGCTTGGTTATACCGTGCAAAAACGCAGCGACGGACAACCCGTTTCCCCCAACACACAGGTTTGGATAGGCGACAGCATGGGCGAACTTGCCGCCTACTATCTCAGCGCAGACATTGCCTTCGTCGGCGGCAGCCTCGTCGATGCCGGCTGCCAAAACATCATCGAACCCATCGCCTGCCGCGTCCCCACCCTCTTCGGCTACTCCAACTACAACTTCGCCCAAGCCTGCAAAGGCGCAGTCGAAGCCAAAGCCGCCGTCCGCGTCGAAACCGCCGAAGCCTGGTACAGAACCACGCGCCAATATCTCGACGATGAAACGCTGCGCCAACAGCTGATCAGCCACACCGAGCAATTCATTTCGCAACACCAAGGCGCCAGTGCCAAAATTGCCAAAGCGATTGCCGATTGTTTGAACCAGCGTTAAGAGACAAAAAGGCCGTCTGAAACCAAAGTTTTCAGACGGCCTTTTCTCAACCTACAAACTTAACATCCTGCTTTCAACACGCGGCGTGCAAACACGAACATACCGAAAACAAAAAACGCCAAGCCCAGCCATTTGGCGGCCGTATCCCAGTTTTCCAGATTCAGGGCCAAAGGTGCATCCGAACCGCCGTTGGTTACGGAGAAGGCGATGATAAACGCCATAATCACACCGATCAGGCTCTCGCCGACAATCAAACCGGCGGAGAACAGCGTACCGATACGTTCCGCATTTTTCAGACGGCCTTCACGGTTTTCCTGACGGCGGGCGATGACGGATTTCAACACCGCCGCCAATACCGCGCCGATCACAATCGGCATATTCACAGACGGCGGCAGGTAAATGCCCATGCCCACGGCCAATACCGGCAAGGCGCGCTTGCCGCCGGAGGATTTGCGCAATGTGAAATCGACCGCAATCAACGCCACGCCAATGGCCACGCCGGTGAAAATATAATCCCATTGCAGATTGTGCGAGAAAATACCTTGGGCGATGGTGGTCATCAAAGTTGCCTGAGGCGCGGCAAGGGCTTGTGCCGCATCCATGCCTTCACGCGGCATCGCGCCGGTAAAGCCGTAGGCTTCATACAAAAGCTCCAACACAGGTGAAATCACCAATGCACCGACAACGCAACCGACAATCAACGCAACCTGCTGTTTCCAAGGCGTTGCCTTTACCAGATAACCCGTTTTTAAATCCTGCAGGTTGTCATTGGAAATCGAAGCCACACAAATCACAGACGCGCCGCAAAACAGCGTCAACGCCAGCAGGAATTTGCGGTTTGCCTCGTCCGTCATCAAGCCGCCGGATTCGCCAACCAGCAGCAACACCAGCGAAATGATAACGATAGAGACGATGCCCACACCCGAAATCGGGCTGGAAGACGAACCGACCAAACCGGCCATATAACCGCAAGCCGCGGCCACCAAAAAGCCGATAATCGAAGCCAGCAGCGTACACACGACCACCAACAGCCAAGCCAAACCGCCGGAAATATGCGAGTCGCCGATAAAGTGGAAGAAAGACACGCCCAACACCAGCATCATCGCCAACACCCAGGCAATCATCGCCTTAGGCGACAAATCCTGTTCCGTACGCTCAGTCATCTGCACGCCGCCGAAATTGCGGAAAGACAGGCGCATACCCTCGACCATCGGTTTCATCAAAGTCAACAGCGTCCAAATAGCGGCAATACCGATCGTACCCGCGCCGATAAAACGGACTTTTTCCTTCCACAAAGACATTGCAAAAGGAATCATCTCCATATCGGCAGGTTGCGGAATATGCGCCGACAGATAAGGCACGGCCACACCCCAGGCAATCGAAATACCCAGCAAAATCGCGATACCGCCGGTCAGGCCGACCAAATAGCCCGCGCCCAGCAAAGCCAAAGAAAAGCCCATCGGCACTTGGAACACCGACGCGCCGCCTTTAAACCAAAAGCTCGCGCTGTCCGCCACCACGCGCAAACCGCTTGCGCAGAAGCTCATCAAACCGGCCAGAGCGCCGCCCGACACCAATTCCTTGATACCGCTGCCGCCTTCCTGTTGGTCCGCATCATGGTCGCCAACCTTCAAAATCTCAGCCGCCGCCACGCCTTCCGGATAAGGCAAATCGCTCTTCACCACCATCGCATAACGCAAAGGCACAGTGAAAATCACGCCCAAAATACCACCGGACATACACAGCAGCGTAGTCTGCCAAAACGGAAAGCCCGCCCAATAACCGGCCATCAGCAAACCCGGCAAGATAAAAATAATACTGGAGAGCGTACCCGCGGCTGAAGCCTGAGTCTGCACCATATTATTTTCCAGAATATTGCTGCCTTTAAAAAACTTCAAAACCGCCATCGAAATTACCGCAGCCGGAATCGAAGACGCAAAAGTCAAGCCCACCTTCAAGCCCAAATACACATTGGATGCCGTAAAAATCACCGTAATCAACGCGCCGAGTATCATCCCCCGCAGCGTCAGTTCACGGAAACTCGCATAAGGATCAACCGCCTGTTTCATAAAAATCTTCCTGTATCAGGTAAACAATCAAATCAAAACTTTTCAGACGGCCTTTTGATACATCCATCAGGCCGTCTGAAAAGCCTCTCTCTTACCATTTTAATGAACTATCCGACTACACGCAAAAGCCCTATTTATTTTCATTTGACGCCAAACAATAAAATCATATCGATACAGACGTTTGGGGCAGTTTGACGGTTTCAGGTAAAATAACGCCAAATTCATCAACCGTTCAGAAAGCCGCCGCCATGTATTCACTCGTCCGCCCCATACTGTTCCGTTTCGATGCAGAAAAGGCCCATCATTTCACGCTCAACAGTTTGCGTTCTATCGAAAAACTCGGCCTGCTGCCCAAGGTGGACAGCCACACCCGGCCAACCGAGCTGATGGGTTTGCAGCTGCCCAATCCGGTCGGCTTGGCGGCAGGTTTAGACAAAAACGGCGAGTGTATCGATGCGTTTGCCGCTTTAGGTTTCGGCTTTGTCGAAATCGGCACGGTAACGCCCAAGCCGCAGCCGGGCAATCCGCAGCCGCGCCTTTTCCGTGTTCCCGAACACCAAGGCATCATCAACCGCATGGGTTTCAACAACCACGGCATCGACGCGATGATCCGCAACATTGAAAACAGCCGCTTTAAAGGCATTTTGGGCATCAACATCGGTAAAAATGCCGTTACGCCGATTGAAAACGCGGCCGACGATTATCTGATTTGCTTGGAAAAAGCCTACGCCCATGCGAGCTACATCACGGTCAATATTTCCTCCCCCAATACAAAAAACCTGCGTGCCTTGCAGGGCGGCGACGAGTTGAGCGCATTGTTGGAAGCCTTGAAAAACAAACAGGCGCAACTGGCGGCTGCGCATGGCAAATATGTGCCACTGGCGGTTAAAATCGCGCCGGATTTGGACGAAGCACAAATCGACGACATCGCCCATGTGGTCAAATCCGTGGAAATGGACGGCATCATCGCCACCAACACGACCATCGACAAATCCAGCTTGGGCAGCCATCCGCTCGCAGGCGAACAAGGCGGCTTGAGCGGCTTGCCCGTACGCGAGAAAAGCAATCAAGTGTTGAAACTTTTGGCGGAACGCATTGACGGCAAGCTGCCGATTATCGGCGTCGGCGGCATCATGAACGGCACGGACGCGGCAGAAAAAATCCGCTTGGGCGCCAGTGCGGTTCAAGTGTACAGCGGTTTGATTTATCGCGGCCCTGAGTTGATTAAAGAGTGTTTGGCTGCGTTGAAATAATACTTTTCCAAAAATAAGGCCGTCTGAAATCTTTCAGACGGCCTTTTGATATGCTTTCATTCTTCAAACAGATTGCCTTGTGCCAATAAGGTTTTGACCGGTGCGAAATTGCGGCGGTGTTCCGGCAAGACGCCGTATTGTTTCAACGCGGCCAAATGTTGCGCCGTACCGTAGCCTTTGTGGCGGTCAAACCCGTATTGCGGATAGCGTTTCGCCAATTCATACATTTCCGCATCACGCGCGGTTTTGGCCAAAACCGAAGCGGCGGAGATTTCAATAATTTTGCTGTCGCCTTTGACCACGGCTTCGGCAGGAACATTCAAATCTTTCGGCACGCGGTTGCCGTCTATCCACACTTTGTCGGGAGTGACCGACAGCCCCTCGACTGCGCGCTTCATCGCGGCCATGGTTGCGTGCAGGATGTTCAGTTGCAGGATTTCGTCAGGATCGGCAAAGGCAATGCTCCACGCAACCGCCTGTTCCTTAATCATCTGCGCCAACATATCGCGCTTTTTTTCGCTCAGTTTTTTTGAGTCGGTCAAACCCGGCAAGTCAAAATGTTCCGGCAAAATCACTGCCGCCGCAAATACGCTGCCGACCAAAGGGCCGCGTCCCGCTTCGTCCACGCCTGCGCTTAAAACCGTCGCCATTTCTTCACCACCTGTCTGATTCAAAGCCGCCATTATATCCGCTTGCGGCAGATAAAATCCGCAATAGGACAAGCCGTTGGGGAGCAGTTAAAATTTCATCTGCTTTACCAATCAGTTATAATTTACATCCCCACATACTGATACGTCTTACAACATGCCTGCCCAATCCGAACGCCTCCATTTTTCCGAACGCTGGCTCAACGCCTACGAACGCTACCGCTATCGCCGCCATATCCACGCCTTCCGCCTCGGCTTGGCAATCGTGTTCTCCACCCTGTTGGCGAAAGTCTTCCACCTGCAACACGGCGAGTGGATCGGCATGACCGTCTTTGTCGTCCTCGGCATGCTGCAATTCCAAGGCGCGATTTACTCCAAAGCGGTCGAACGCATGCTCGGCACGGCCATCGGTTTGGGTGTTGGGTTGACCGTTTTATGGTTGAACCAACATTATTTGCAAGACGACGTTTTCTTCTATCTGATTATCGGTGCCGCCAGCGCAGTGGCCGGTTGGTCTGCGGTCGGCAAAAACGGCTATGTCGCCATGCTTGCCGGTTTGACCATGTGCATGCTCATCGGCGACAGCAGCCACCACTGGCTCGACAGCGGCCTGATGCGCGCCATGAACGTTTTGATTGGTGCCGCCATCGCCATTGCCGCCGCCAAACTCCTGCCCCTGCGCTCCACCCTGATGTGGCGCTTCATGCTTGCCGACAACCTCACCGACTGCGCCAAAATGATTGCCGAAATCAGCAACGGCAAGCGCATGACGCGCGAGCGCTTGGAGCAAAACATGATTAAAATGCGCAAAATCAACGCCCGCATGGTCAAAAGCCGCAGCCATCTGGCCGCAACATCCGGCGAAAGCCACATCAGCAACAATATGATGGAAGCCATGCAACATGCCCACCGCAAAATCGTCACCACCACCGAGCTGCTCCTGACCACCGCCGCCAAACTGCGCGCGCCCACGCTCAACGAAAGCGAAATCCGCCTGCTCGACCGCCATTTCAACCAACTCCAACGCGAACTGCGCCTGACCGTACGTCTCATCAAAGGCCACTACGCCCGCCGCATCCGCATCGATACTTCGCTCAATACCGAACTAAGCAAACCGGCCGCCCGCCTGCATTACGACTGGCAAGGCTTCCTCTGGCTCAGTACCAATATGCGTAACGAAATCGCCGCATTGGTGATCCTGTTGCAACGTTCGCGCAATAAATGGTTGGACAAAAAAGAATTGCAACGCCTGAAAGAATACCTGCGTAACGATACCGATCCGGAGTAACAATAGGCCGTCTGAAAAACGCAAACCCAAAATAAAAGACAAAAACGAATTAGCCGCCGATAACATCGGCCAATAAAAAAGGCCGTCTGAAACCCAATGGTTCAGACGGCCTTTCAATCAATCCAAGCAACAATAAATACCGCATAAAGCAAAATCCCCTGCGATTGCAGGGGATTTTTATATTTGGTTGCGGGAGCAGGATTCGAACCTACGACCTTCGGGTTATGAGCCCGACGAGCTACCATGCTGCTCCATCCCGCGTCAGAAGTTGTAACTATACGGAAAGACGGAATCGCTGTCAAGCGTTTTTGACAGAAAATGCGAAAAACGCCGCTTTACAAAAAACCGTCCGCATGGTTTAATTTTTCGTTAATAAAGAAACAGGGGTGCTGCTTTCAAACCGAGCGGCTGAGAAATACCCTTTACACCCGAACAGGATAATACCTGCGTGGGGAGTTTCGGCAAATGTGTTTTTAGACGGTTGATTGAAGATATCCACAAGGCCGTCTGAAAAAAAGCAATGCTCCTGTTTCCATTTCATAACCGAAAAACAGGAGCAATTTTTTATGACTACCGCTAAAAAAACCGGCGATGAGGCGCGCCGTCTTTCCGACTTGAGCGAAGACATCGGCATCCGCTTCCAATATCCCAATTCCAACCGCGTCTATATCCCGGGCAGCCGCGCCGACATCCGCGTGCCTTTACGCGAAATCCGTCAAGACGACACCTACACAGCACAAGGTACGGAAACCAATCCACCGATTCCGGTGTACGACACCAGCGGCGCATACGGCGATCCGGCGGCACACATCGACTTGAAACAAGGTTTGCCGCACGTCCGCACTGCATGGCTGGACGAACGCGGCGATACCGAAATCCTGCCCAAGCTTTCCAGCGAATACGGCACTGAACGCGCGCACGATCCGAAAACCGCCCATCTGCGTTTCAACCAAATTACCCACCCGCGCCGCGCCAAAGCAGGCCGCAACGTAACCCAGCTTCACTACGCCCGCCAAGGCATCATTACGCCGGAAATGGAGTTTGTCGCCATACGCGAACGCATGAAGCTGGACGAGCTTTTCAGACGGCCTGAATACGCCAAGCTCTTGAAACAACACGCAGGGCAAAGTTTCGGCGCGAATATCCCGACCCATCCCGACCAAATCACGCCCGAATTCGTGTGTCAAGAAATCGCCGCCGGACGCGCGATCATCCCTGCCAACATCAACCATCCCGAACTCGAACCGATGATTATCGGCCGCAACTTCCGCGTCAAAATCAACGGCAACTTGGGCAACTCCGCCGTAACCTCCAGCCTGACCGAAGAAGTCGAAAAAATGGTGTGGTCGCTGCGTTGGGGCGCGGACACGATTATGGATTTGTCTACCGGCGCACATATCCACGAAACACGCGAATGGATTATCCGCAACGCGCCCGTCCCCATCGGTACTGTGCCTATTTACCAAGCTTTGGAAAAAACCGGCGGCATCGCCGAAGACCTGACTTGGGATTTGGTGCGCGACACCTTAATCGAGCAGGCAGAACAAGGCGTGGACTATTTCACCCTGCACGCAGGCGTATTGCTACGCTATGTGCCAATGACGGCCGATCGCCTCACAGGCATCGTATCGCGCGGCGGCTCTATCATGGCGAAATGGTGCCTCGCCCATCATCAGGAAAACTTCCTCTACACACATTTCGACGAAATCTGCGAAATCATGAAAGCCTACGACGTATCATTCAGCCTCGGCGACGGTCTGCGCCCCGGCTGCATTGCCGATGCCAACGACGAATCCCAATTCGCCGAGCTGCACACTTTGGGCGAATTGACTGCCAAAGCGTGGAAACACGACGTACAAGTCATGATCGAAGGCCCGGGCCATGTACCGTTGCAACGCGTGAAAGAAAACATGACCGAAGAGTTGCAACACTGCTTTGAAGCGCCTTTCTACACACTCGGCCCGCTCGTTACCGACATCGCCCCCGGCTACGACCACATCACCTCGGGCATAGGCGCGACCAATATCGGCTGGTACGGCACAGCCATGCTCTGCTACGTTACCCCGAAAGAGCATCTCGGCCTGCCCGACAAAGAAGACGTGCGCACCGGCATCATCACCTACAAGCTCGCCGCCCATGCCGCCGACCTCGCCAAAGGCTGGCCGGGCGCACAGTTGCGCGACAACGCCTTAAGCAAAGCGCGTTTCGAGTTCCGCTGGCGCGACCAATTCCGCCTCAGCCTCGACCCCGAACGCGCCGAGAGCTTCCACGACGAAACCCTGCCTGCCGAAGGCGCGAAAATCGCCCACTTCTGCTCAATGTGCGGTCCCAAATTCTGCTCGATGAAAATCACGCAGGAAGTGCGCGACTACGCCGACAAGCAAAAAGCCCAACGGCAGGGCATGGAAGAAAAAGCGATTGAGTTCGTCAAAAAAGGAGCGAAGCTTTACAGTTAAAACGTAAAGCAAGAAAAGGCCGTCTGAAAATGTTTCAGACGGCCTTTTTAGTGAATAGCCTTTAAGCCAAAGCAATACGCACTACGGCCGCTTATTTTTCCACCCTGCGGAAATGGTGCGGACGGAAGCCGAGCGCGACGAGGGAAACGAAGTAGAGGCCGCCGCCCAAGGCAATCAGGACGCAGAGTTGGCCTGCTTTTTTAAAGCCGCCGACGTGTACCCATTCAAACGGCAGATAATATTGCGCCAGCCACAAACCGCCGCCCATGACGACCAAAGAGATGACCATTTTAACCAAAAACGCTGCCCAACATTTACCGGGGCGGTAGATGCCGTGTTTGCGCAAAAGGAAAAACAGCAAACCTGCATTCAGACACGCGCCCAAACCGATAGCAAGGGACAGACCGACGTGTTTGAGCGGCGAAATGAAAGCGAGGTTCATCAACTGTGTGCAAATCAGCGTGAAAATAGCGACCTTAACGGGGGTTTTGATGTTTTGGCGCGCGTAGAAGCCGGGTGCCAATACTTTAATCATAATCAGCCCGATCAAGCCAAAGGAATAAGCAATGAGCGCGTGTTGGGTCATTTGCGCGTCGTGCAGCGTAAATTCACGGTACATGAACAAGGTCGTAACCAACGGGAAAGACAACACGGCAAGGCCGACGGCGGCAGGTAGGGTCAGCAGCATGCACAGGCGCAAACCCCAGTCGAGCAGACCGGAAAATTGCTCGGTATCCTGACTGGCAGCGTGTTTGGACAAGGTAGGCAATAAGATTGTACCGAGTGCCACGCCCAAAACACCGGTTGGCAATTCCATCAGTCGGTCGGCGTAATACATCCATGACACGCTGCCGGACTGCAAAAACGAGGCAAAAATGGTGTTGATAACCAAGGAAATCTGCGCCACGCTCACGCCCAAAATAGCCGGCGCCATCTGTTTCATTACGCGGTTGACCGCTGCGTCTTTAAAGCTGAGTTTGGGCATTTTCAAGAAACCCAGTTTCGCCAACCAAGGCAGTTGGAACACCAGCTGCAACACGCCGCCGACAAATACCGCCCACGCCAAAGCCATAACAGGCGGATCAAAATACGGCACGAAGAACAGGGAAAAGACGATAAAGGAGATGTTCAAAAAAGTCGGCGTAAAGGCGGGAATGCCGAATTTATGATAGGAATTGAGTATTGAGCCGACAAAAGACGACAAAGAAATCAAAAAAATATAAGGAAACGTCACCCGCAGCAAGTCGATGGAGAGCTGAAACTTATCGGCTTCTTTGGCAAAACCGGGCGCAGAAACATAAATCACCCACGGCGCGGCAAGTATGCCCAGCGCAGTAACGATGACCAGCACAAACGACAGCATGCCGGCCACATGACGCACAAACGCCTGCGTGGCTTCGGGCGAGCGGGTTTCTTTGTATTCCGCCAAAATCGGTACGAAGGCTTGGGCAAATGCGCCCTCTGCAAACACTCGCCGCAGCAGGTTGGGCAGTTTAAACGCGACAAAAAACGCATCCGTCGCCATGCCTGCACCAAACGCACGGGCGATAATCGTATCGCGCACAAAGCCTAAAATGCGCGACACCATCGTCAGGCTGCCAACCTTGGCCAATGCTCCCAATAAATTCATGTATTTTCCTTACTTGTCTTTCAGGCCGTCTGAAAATCCGGCTTCTTCCAATACTGCCGCCGCAGCCAATGCCGCCGTATCTTTTTTCAACAGCAGATGCAAGGCGTGAAAATCCTGTTCCAACGCGGCCACGGCTTCAGGGCGGTCATACCAGTCTGCCACGGCCTGTGCCAGTTTTTCAGGGACGGCATCGTGTTGCAGCAGCTCGGGAACGGCGGCTTTACCCAACAGAATATTGGGCAAACCGACATGCGGCACTTTGATTTTGTTTTTCACATACGCATAAGTTAGCGGCGAAATTTTGTAGCTGATAACCATAGGCCGCTTGCACAAGGCCACTTCCAAAGTCGCCGTACCACTGGTGACCAATACCACGTCGGCAGCGGCGCAAACCGTATCCGACTGCTTGTCGGTCAGCGTGATGGGAAGGGCTGCGAACTCAGGCTGCGCCAAAATTTCACTAATGCGTTTGCGCGTTGCGGCCGTCGCCACAGGCAGCAAAAACTGTGCCTTCGGATAACGTTTCAGCAGCAATAAGGCCGTCTGAAAAAACACCGCCGCCATGTAATCGATTTCGCTCACGCGGCTGCCGGGCAAGATGGCAAACACGGGCACGTCCGCAGGCACGCCCAGCTTCTGCCGTGCCGCCGCCCTATCCGCTTCCACCGGCATGGTTTGCGCCATCGGATGGCCGACAAACTCGGCCTTGCCTCCGGCATCGATATAAAGCTGCGGCTCCATCGGAAACAGGCACAACACGCGGTTGACCTGATGCACGATTTTATTGACCCGTTCGCGCCGCCACGCCCAAACCGACGGGCTGACATAATGAATGGTATGAATGCCTGCCTGCTTAAGTTTTTCCGCCACGCCGAGATTGAAGTCCGGCGCATCGATGCCGATAAACACATCCGGCTTGAGGCGGATTAAATCGCTCACCAGCCCTTTGCGGATTTTCAAAATCTGCGGCAGGCGTTTGATGACCTCAACAAAACCGCGCACCGCCAGCTTTTCCTGATCGTACAAACTCTCAAAACCCTCCGCCTTCATGCGCTCGCCGCCGATGCCGGTAAACCGCGCATTCGGACAACGCGCCTTAATGGCACGGATTAAATGTGCACCGAGCAAGTCGCCGGAGGCTTCGCCGACGCTGATGGCGATAAGGGGGGAGGAATTGGAATTCATGTGTTGAGGTTTAAAAGCTAAAAGATTTTGGGGCAGACATTTGCCCGCCTGTTTTCAGACGGCATCGGCAGCAAACAGACAGGAAACCTGCCCCTGCACGGATTTTTGCAATCCAAAGGCCGTCTGAAAAAGTTTCAGACGGCCTTCAATCCATCCATCAACGGATAATGCCGCGTGTGGATTGTGCAAAAAAGTCTTTAAATACCGCCAATTCGCTTTGGGTTTCTGCGCGTTTCAGAATCTCTGCCTTGGCTTCTTCAAACGGAATGCCGCGATGGTAAATGGTTTTATACGCATCTTTGACGGAGGCAATCTGTTCGGCGGTGAAACCGTTGCGGCGCATACCTTCGCTGTTGAGGCCGGCCGGTTCGGCGCGGTAGCCTGCAGCCATGAAGTACGGCGGTACGTCTTTGTGTACGCCGGCGGCAAACGCGGTCATGGCGTAGTCACCGATTTGGCAGAATTGGAACACCAGCGTGTAGCCACCCAAGACGACGTAGTCGCCGATGGTAACGTGACCTGCGAGTGAGGCGTTGTTGGCGAAGATGGTATGGTTGCCGACCACGCAGTCATGGGCGAGGTGGCAGTAGGCCATAATCCAGTTGTCGTCGCCGATACGGGTTTCGCCGATGCCGGTGACCGTGCCGAGGTTGAACGTCGTAAATTCGCGGATGGTGTTGCCGTTGCCGATAATCAGCTTGGTCGGCTCGTCGCGGTATTTTTTGTCCTGCGGAATCTCGCCGAGGCTGGCAAATTGGAAAATGCGGTTGTTCTCACCGATGGTCGTATGGCCGTTGATGACGACGTGCGGACCGATTTCGGTATTCGCACCGATTTGCACATTGGGGCCGATGATGCTGTATGGGCCGACTTTAACGCTGGAGTCGAGTTCGGCTTTAGGGTCGATGACGGCGGTCGGATGGATAAGGGTCATACTGTCTCCTTGCTGTCTGATACAGGTTGCCGTCTGAACGTTTAGACGGCCTGTCCCATTTTTACACCACGCGTTTGGCGCACATAATCACGGCTTCAACGGCAACTTGGCCGTCGACTTTGGCAACGGCGTTGAATTTGCCGATACCGCGTTTGTTGGTCAACAGCTCGACTTCAAAAACCAGTTGGTCGCCGGGGATGACTTGGCGTTTGAAACGGGCGTCGTCGATACCGGCGAAGAAGAAGAATTCGTTTTCTTTGCGGCCTCCTTCGCTGAGGATGGCGAGTGTGCCGCACGCTTGCGCCATGGCTTCGATGATCAGCACGCCGGGCATCACGGGCAGGTCAGGAAAGTGGCCTTGGAACTGCGGCTCGTTCATGGTGACGTTTTTAATCGCAGTCAGGGTTTTCATCGGTTCGAACGCAGTAATGCGGTCGAGTTGCAAAAACGGATAACGGTGTGGGATAAGTTTTT
>NZ_JBQCWZ010000029.1:0-27652 GCF_051956895.1 Neisseria sp. P0021.S006 | reverse complement strand
ATGTAGCTTTCGCCTTTGTTGAGCTTGTCGACTTTGTTGGTGTCAATGTCGAAACCCAAAACTTGGTAACCGATATCCACATAGCGCAACATCAGTGGTAAACCGACGTAGCCTAAGCCAACGATGCCGATTTTTGCGGTCTTATCGGCAAATTTTTGTATCGTAATGTTTTTCATGATGTCTTTCGTGTAATGAATGAGTAAATCGGGAGTGTTTGCCCGATGCCTGAGTTGTTTGCTGCAACCGCATAGCCATAGCCGGCTGCCGTATCGTGTGAAGCCTTAAAACCATACTTATAATTACATTAGACAAAATCATAAGCACTTATCTGATTCGTCTCAATCAAAAAAGTTTAACGGTCGTTCAGGCGGCCTCTATGGTATGGAAACGGTATTTTTGAATGCTTAATTTTTAGAAATTACATTCAACCACATGTTTTGATTTTAGATATTGTTTTGTCAAATGTATGATTCATGAAATGAAACTACCGTTTATGCCGTTTAAAACCCTTCTAGAATAAAAACTTTTAATAAATTTTCGTGGCTTAACTTATCTTAATAATCCATTATTTCGTGATGAAAAAAAGGAAAATTTGTCGACAATCGGCTTGAGGATAGTTAACTTAAGTCAAAGTTTTAAATTGGAATACGCTAAAGTCATTATAATATATTGACGAAAAAATTACATTTATTGCTATATAAATGATAGATATATTCTATTTACAATGGTTTAATTATTAAGTTGAGGCAATTAGACGGATTTTTTTTCGGAGAACCCATTTAATGTCCTGCCCGATGATTTCTACCGATTGACTTTGCCAAGGGCCGTCTGAAAGTAGGGCGGCCGGATTTTCAGGGAGGGAGAAAAGAGGTTTGCCTGCGCCTAACAGTTTCGGTGCTTGGTAGAGGACGATTTCATCCACCAAGTCATCCTTCAGGAAGGCTGAAGCAAGTGTTGAGCCGGCTTCTACCAGAACTTCGCCAAAGCCAAGTTCTGCCAGTTGCGGCATGAGTGAAAGAAGATTGATGCGGCCGTTGATGTGCTCAGACGGCCTGATGATGCGGATATGTTCAAATTTACCCAGCGCCTGCAAACGTTGTTCGTCTGAGGAAAGGGTAACGATAACGGTCGGGCTGTCGGTATCGGTCACGAGGTGGCAGTCCAAAGGGATTTGCAGTCGGCTGTCCAAGACGATACGCGCAGGTTGGCGCAGGGTGGGGAAGCTGCGAACGTTGAGTTTCGGGTTGTCGGCAAGTACGGTACCGATACCGGTCAAAACGGCGCAACTTTCGGCACGGAGAATTTGTACGTCTTCGCGTGCTGCTTCGCCGGTAATCCAAAAGCTGCGGCCGTCTGAAAGGGCGGTTTTGCCGTCCAAACTGGCGGCGCACTTGAGACGGACAAACGGTCTGCCGCGTTCGATACGCGACAGGAAACCGCGGTTGAGTTCGCGCGCCTGAGCTTCCAGCAAACCGCTTTCGGTACGGATTCCGGCGGCTTCCAGCATGGATAAGCCTTTGCCTGAGACCAACGGGTTAGGGTCGGTCATGGCGGCAACCACGCGCGTTACACCGGAATGAACCAGCGCTTCGGCGCATGGCGGTGTGCGGCCGTAATGGCTGCAAGGTTCCAGCGTGACATAGGCCGTTGCGCCTTTGGCCGCCGCTCCGGCCTGCCTCAACGCATGAACTTCAGCGTGCGGCTCGCCTGCTTTGACGTGGAAACCTTGTCCGACGATTTGTGCGCCGTGTGCAATTACGCAACCGACGCGGGGATTGGGGGAAGTAGAAAACCGCCCAAGCTTGGCCAGCTCGAGGGCGGTTTGCATCATTTGGGTATCAAGTGCGGAAAACATGGTTTCAGACGGCCTTATTTGGCTTTGCATTCGGCGATGACTTGGGTGAATTCGGAAACGTCTTTAAAGCTTTTATAGACGGACGCGAAGCGGACATAAGCAACTTGGTCGATTTTTGCCAGTTCCTCCATCGCCATTTCGCCAACGATGTGCGAAGCGACTTCTTTTTTGCCCAAACGGTAGAGGCGCTGCTCGATCAGGGCAACGGTTTCATCGATTTGTTCTTGTGTGACAGGACGTTTGTGCAGCGCGCGCTCAAGGCTGGTCTGCAGTTTGTGCGCATTGAAGGGAACCCGTGTGCCGTTGGATTTGATGACTTGCGGCATCCGCATTTCAACGGTTTCAAAAGTGCTGAAGCGTTGTCCGCATTCCAAGCATTTGCGACGGCGACGGATGCTGTTGGTGTCTTCCAGCCATCGCGAGTCGGTTACTTGTGTGTTGGGGTGTTGGCAAAACGGGCACTTCATCGGGTTTCCTTGTCATACGCTCGGCAAGGTCGCTAAGCAATTGAATTTATTGTTTGTGAACTATTATTGTAGCGGATTGCGTTATTTTCGTATAGTAAAGGCTTTTGCGTAGAATTTATGTATAAAAAGGCCGTCTGAAAGGGCAACTTTGGCGAAGTTGAGCCTTTCAGACGGCCTTGAGTTTTTCAGCCAATCAAACGTCAAACCGATACGCCGACGGCACGGGCGATTTCCAAACCTTCTTCCGCGCTCATGTAAACCGGATTGTCGGGGCGGTCGCTGAGGACAATGTCGCCGTCTTGAAACATCACCAATTCATTGACTGCCAATTGCGACCAGGTTTCATCTCGCGTCAGGGGCAGGGTGGCGATGACGGAAACTTTATCGTTCGGTGTGGTCACTTCTGAAAAATCGACCATCACATCATCGTCCAGCAAACGCGCTTTGCCAAACGGGGCTTTGCGCACGATGTAGTGCAGTAAGGTACTGGCGTGGGCAAACAGGCAGTCGCCGTTGGACATGACGAAGTTGAACAAACCGAAGCGGCGGATTTCATGAGTCAGGCCGGCAATGGCGTCAAACAAAACTTCAGGTTCGGGTTTGGTGGCAAAGCGGCTGCGCAGGCGGTTGAGGATAAAGCAGAACGCGCGTTCGGAATCGGTCGTGCCGACCGCGTGGTAGTACTCTCCCTGCTCGGGGAAAAAATCAATCAAATGGCCGTTGTGTGCAAACAGCCAATATTCGCCCCACATCTCGCGCATGAAGGGATGAGTGTTCGCCAACGAGGTCTGGCCTTGCGAGGCCTTGCGGATATGGGCGATAACGTTTTCAGACTTGATCTGATAGGCGCGCACCAAGTCGGCAACGGGAGAGTTGGCGCTGGGCTTGTCGTCGTGAAACAAGCGTACGCCTTTGCCTTCAAAAAAGCCGATACCGAAGCCGTCAGCGTGGTGGTCGGTAATGCCGCCACGGCGGCGGAAGCCTTCAAAAGAGAACATGATGTCTGTGGGAGTGTTGCAATTCATGCCGAGCAGTTGGCACATGGCGTTAACCTTTATTTTTGGGGTATTTATGGGGTTATTATGGTGTATCGGGCAGGCAGTTTCAATATGTAGAGTGTGATATGTTTATAACTGTCTCATACTTGGCGGGCCGTCTGAAAAATTGCTGTCAAAAATTCAGACGGCCTTAAAGTGTTCCCAGACCGGGTGGCATTGTTCGGGTAAGTCGGGGCAGGCGCCGAGTATGCCGCCGCTGAAGTCGTTGGGGCGGTGGAAGTCGCTGCCTGCACTGGCGAGAAAGTCGAAGCGGTCGGCAAGCAGGGCATAGTTGAGGCGGTCGTTTTTACAGCAGTTGCCGCTGTGCACTTCAATCCCTGCGCCGCCGAGATTTTTAAATTCTTGGAACAGGTTTCGTTTGGCGGTGGCGGATAATTCATAGCGCATTGGGTGGGCGATAATGGCCATGCCGCCCGCGCCTGTAATCGCGGCTACGCAGTCTTCCAGTGTGGCCCATTCATGTCTGACGGAACAGGATTTACCGTCGCCCAGATATTTGGTAAATGCCTGCTGTTTGTTTTTAACATGGCCTTCGCGGATGAGGAATTCGGCAATGTGGGTGCGGCTGGCCATTTCTTTGTTGGCGGCCAATGCCAGCGCGCCTTCATACGCGCCTGTTATGCCTTTTTTCTCCAGTTTTGCCGCGATGGCTTCCAATCGTTTCAGACGGCCTTTACGGACTTCGGCAAGCAGGTTTTGCAGGGTTTCGTTGTGTTCGTCAAAGTCCAAACCGACAACGTGGATGGTGCGGCCGCGCCAAGTGACGGATATTTCCACGCCGTTGACGAAGGGGAGGCCGAGGGTATCGGCTTCGGCGCGAGCTTCGGCCAGTCCGCCGGTGTGGTCGTGGTCGGTCAGAGCGAGCAGGGTGCAACCGTTTTGACGGGCGAGTCGGACGACTTCGGTTGGGGAGAGCATGCCGTCTGAAACGGTCGAATGGCAGTGTAAATCAATCATGGTTTTGCTTTGAATTTTCTCAAAAAAGGCCGTCTGAACGTTTCAGACGGCCTTGCTTTAGAACATTAGAACAGAGAGTCCAGTTGTTGTTTGTTATTGTTGCCGGTATTGCTTGGCAGAACTGGGGTTTCGTCTGATTCTTCACGGGCTGGCGCATTGCCGCTCTCGGTGCGGCGGCGGTTTTCATTCGGAACCGCGCGACGGGCAGGTTGAGCGGGACGTGGTGCAACGCCACTGTTGTCCAAGGCCAGGTCGGAGCTGGTGGTCATGCGTTCGCGCATGTACACTTCGCCGCCGTTTGCAACCACGCCTTCAGGTGCTTTCATCGGTTTGACACTGGTGCCTTTCAGGGCAAAGCGCATGTATTCTACCCATACCGGTACGGCGATTGTACCACCGTAACCTGCACGACCCATGCTGCGCGGTTTGTCAAAGCCGATATAGACGGCAGTTACAACGCTAGGGTTGAAGCCGACAAACCATGCGTCTTTGTTGTCGTTGGTAGTACCGGTTTTACCGGCGATGTCGGCGCGGCCAAGTGCGGCTGCACCGCGTGCGGTACCAACACGGACAACGTCTTGCATGATTTTGTACATGATGTAGGCGTTGCGCGGGTCAATGGCCTGAGGTGCGTTTTCACCGGCTACCAAAGGTTGCATTTGCGCTCTCAGACGGCCTTGGCTATCGTAGATTTTGTCGATGACGTGGGCGGACACTTTGTAACCGCCGTTGGCAAAGACGCTGTAACCTTCTGCAATACGCAACGGCGTGGTTTCGCCTGTACCCAAAGCCATAGACAGGCTGGCAGGAATTTCAGATGGCTTGAAGCCGAAGCGTTGGATGTATTGTTGCGCGTAACCGATACCGATAGACATCAGGATGCGGATGGACACCATGTTTTTTGACGCGGTCAAAGCCTGGCGCAGCGTGATGTAACCGGAATAGCGGCCGTCTGAATTTTTCGGGTTCCACGCTTTACCGTTAGCACCTTTGCCCGGCAGGGAAATCGGCGCATCGTTAATCATGGTGGAAGCAGTCATGCCTTTTGCCAAAGCGGCGGAATAAACGAACGGTTTGAACGTCGAGCCGGGTTGGCGCATGGCTTGAGTTGCGCGGTTGAAGGTTTTGCTGTGGTAGTCATAGCCGCCGACCAATGCACGGACTGCACCGGTTTTCGCATCTAAAGACACCAATGCGCCTTGCAACAAAGGCTCTTGAACGACGGTAAAGGTATCGCCGCTGCCTTTAACGCGAATGACGGAGCCGCGACGGATGCGGTCATCACCCATTTTTTCGTTGTTGACGGCACGGGCGGCAAAGCCTAAAGCGTGGCTGTTCAGCGTGACTTTACGGCCGCTCGGCAATTGAATCTGTACACCTTTGCGGGAGGCTTCCAATACAACCGCCGGAATCATTTTATCGACGGTGTAAAGTGTAGAAAGGTATTGGCTGACGGTTTCTTCTACGTTGTCGCTTTTGCTCAGGTCGATGTAGTTTTCTGCACCGCGGTAGCTGCTGCCGCGGTCGAAATTGCGCAGGACTTTACGCAGGGCCTCGGTGGCCACGCGCTGGTGTGCGGTGTCGACGGTGGTATATACCTTGAAGCCTTGAGTGTAGGCATCTTCGCCGTATTTCTCAAACAGCTCTTGACGCACCATTTCGGCAACGTACAGGGCGCTTTGATCGATGTTTTGTACAAAACGCTCGTAATGCAACTCTTCTTTCAAAGCCTGATCGCGTTGCTGCAGGGTAATCATGCCTTCTTCCAGCATATTGTTCAGAATATAAGCCTGACGCAGTTTGGCGCGTTCAGGATTTACAATCGGATTGTAGGCGGAAGGGGCTTTGGGCAAGCCGGCCAACATGGCGGCTTCGGCCAATGTTAACTCGTTAACATTTTTGTTGAAATAAATTTGGGCTGCAGATGCAAAACCATAAGCGCGTTGACCCAAATAGATTTGGTTGAAGTACAGCTCCAAAATCTTGTCTTTGCTCAAAGACTGCTCGATTTTGTAGGCCAACAGGGCTTCGTTGAATTTACGGGTGAACGAACGCTCGCTGCTCAGGTAGAAGTTTTTAGCAACCTGTTGCGTAATCGTACTGGCACCGGATTGGACGCCGCCGGCCATGACGTTGCCGATCGCGGCGCGCGCCACACCCCAAACGTCCACGCCCCAGTGGTCGTAGAAGCGTTTGTCTTCGGCGGCAATCACGGCATTTTTCAAAACTTTGGGAAAGTCACCGATTTTGGTGAATTCACGCCGTTGCTCGCCGTAAACGCCAATCACTTGGCCGTCTGAAGAATAAATCGTCAGCGGCATTTTGGGTTTGTAGTGTTGTAAAGTGTCCAAAGACGGCAGTTTCGGATAGGTGACCAAAATTGCAATTGCAATCAGCCCCACGCCGAAAAGAGCCAGTCCCAATAAGAGACCCAGGCAGGTCGTTATAATCTTTTTAATCATGACTAAGTAATAATTTGCCATTAATGGCGATAAATAAAGTAAAATGGGAAACGATTTCTATCAGCCACAGTTAATACTGTGCAAAGAATAAGAAGTCCTTTACGGATAACGAAACAGTTACTCACTCCTAAATGATACAGGGAAGTCAAATCATGCGCTTATTTAAAAGCACGAAAGATACCAAAACAGGCAAGGCTTCTAGTGGATTGAACAACCGCTCTGCCATCGGTGTCGATATCAGCCAACATGCCATTAAGATGGTACAACTGACAGGCCGTAGTTTAAACCAAATTCAGCTGGAAAAATACGTTATTACCAAATTGCCTAAAAATATTGTCAAAGGCAACAAAATTCAAGACTACGATCAGCTTGCTACTTACATCCAACATACTTACACACAATTACGCAGTTCTTGCAAAAATATTGTTGCGGCCGTGCCACAAAATTTGGCGACAGTCGAGCAAATTATTTACAACCCGCGTGATACCGATTTGGACTTGGAAGAGTTTGTCGAAGCGGAAGTCGGCCAATTTGCGCCTATTGAAGAAATGAACTACGACTTTCAAGCCGAAGAAGTCGGTTCAGGCCAGCATGTTTTAGCTGTTGCCGCCAAAAAAGACGATGTCGAGCCACGCATTGAAATGTTTGAGAATGCGGGCTTGCCTTTGTCCGCTTTGGATTTAGACTTGCTGGCGCAACGCAATGCCTTTGTTCATTGGATGAATACGCATGCTCCCGAAATGGCAGATGAAAAAGTTGCCGTGTTTGGCATTCATGCGACGCAAATGTATGCCCTGATCCTGCAAAACGGCCGTATCCTCTACAAACAAGAAACGCCGGTCAGTACAGAGCAGCTCAATCAGCTGATTCAGCGTACTTATCAGGTAACTGAAGAAAAAGCCGCACAAATGATGGCTTCCCAAAACAAGCCTTCCGACTACCAGTCTCAGATTGCCGACCGTTTTAATGTGCAGGTTGCGCAGGAGGTTCAGCGTGTTTTGCAATTTTACTATACCACGCAGGCCACTGATTCTTTCTCCAATATCAAACACATCCTGCTGACCGGCTTTACCGCGCAGCAGGCAGGTTTGGCGGAAAGCATTTTCTCGCAAACCAATACGGCAACAGAATATCTGCATCCGATTTCATATGTGGAACGCAGTGCAAAAGTAGAATTGCCGCAGTTTCAAATTGATGCGCCGTCACTGACTTTGGCGTTCGGATTGGCATTAAGGGGGCTTTGAGAACATGATCGAATTAACCAGAATCAACCTTCTTCCGTATCGGGAAGAGATTAAACAGCGCAAGCAGCAGCAATTCAAAGTATTGATGCTTGGCGCTTTTGCAGTGGGTTTGGGCTTGGCGGCCGCTACCTATCTCGGTATTGACAGCGCCATCAGTAATCAAGAAGGGCGCAACAACTTCCTGCAAACCGAAATCGACAGACTTGATAGAGAATTGGGCGAAATCGATAAACTTCAGCAAGAAAAAGAAGCCTTCTTGGCCAAGAAACTGAAAGTGGAAGAGTTACAGGAAAAACGCTATCAAGCGGCCTATATCCTTGATTCTTTGAATGCGCTTACACCCGATAATACTTATTTGACTGCGTTGGAAGCGGAAAGCTCGACCAGCTATAAAATCAGCGGCCATGCCGTCAGCGACAATAAAATCGCCGTTATGATGCGCTCCCTGCCAAGTACAGGTATTTTCTTGCAGCCTGAATTGTTGAGCATTAAAAAAGTAGATAACTACCAAGAATTTACTTTGAAATCTTCAATCAACCAAGTGAATACGCCGGCTCCTGCACCGACTGCCCAAAGCAGCGGTGAAATGGCCGAACCTGTGGCAGAACCTGCTCCGGAGGCTCAATAATGGCATCTAAAAACCTGAAACAATTGGACGTACAAAACCTGTACCTGCTCAATATGCCTTCAAAACTTTTGCTGGCGGGTTTATTGATTGTCGGTGTGTTGGCTTTGGGCTATGTCGGCGTATTTAAAGATCAGATTGAGACCCTGAATACGCAGGAAGCTAAAGAGGAAGAGCTGAAGGAAACCTTTACGCGTAAAAGCATTCAGGCGGCAAGCTTGAATAATCTGAAGGCTGAATTGGCTTCGATCCGCTCTGCATTTGATGTTTTGTTGAAACAACTGCCGACCGACGCGGAAATTCCGAACCTGATTCAAGAGCTTCATCAGGCAGGTTCAACCAACGGGTTGCGTTTGGATAGCGTTGCACCGCTCCAACCTGAAAACGATGGTCCGATTCAAAAACTGCCGTATCAGATTTCCATCACAGGCAAATACTCACAGATCAGTCAATTTACCCGTGATGTAGGCGATTTGTCGCGCATTATTACTTTAGATTCTTTAAAACTCGTGAATGCAGGCGAGGACAAAGAAGGCAAAGGCAATAAAGGCGAGTTGACATTGAGCGCGATTGCGACGACTTATAAAGCACGTCCGGCCGAAGAGATTGCTGCCGAATTGGCTGCGCAACAGGCACAAGAAGAAGGCAAACCTGCCGAGAATGAGCAAAAATAAAAGAATAGGGAAATCATGAAAAAAATCATCTTACTCTTAAGTCTTCTTCCCTTGGCAGCCTGTACGCAAAGCTATGAAGATTTGACTCAATGGATGACGCAAACCCGTCAGGAAGCAAAATCCAAGATTATTCCGTTTGAAGAGCCGACGGTTACATTGCCTAAGCCGTATAACCCGCCGAACTTTAAAGGCATGAATGCGTTTGATTCACGCCGTTTGGACACTGCCCCTAAAGGCGGCAATGCGCCGGATGTGAACCGTCCGAAAGAAACATTGGAAGCCTTCAGTTTGGAAAATATGGCCTTTGTCGGAACGCTGCAAAGCGGCGGCAAAGTTTCCGGATTTATCAAGGTCAACGACCATGTTTATACCGTTTATCCCGGAAACTACATCGGTCAGAATTACGGCAGAATCCAAAGTATTACCGAAGATAAAATTATCTTGACCGAGCAAGTTGAAGACAGCTACGGCAACTGGGTGTACCGGAAGGCCGAATTGCCATTGAACAGTAAAGAGGCGGATTCTTCCAATAGCTCAGATAGTTCGAATTCAAATTAATTTAGGGGTCTCACTCGATTATGAAAACCAAGCACATGACAAAATTATTTGCCGGCTTCAGCGTTGCCCTCGCTGTTCAGACGGCCTTTGCAGGCAATATTACCGATATCAACGTTTCCACTTTGCCTGACAACCAAAAAATTATCAAAATCCGTTTCGACAAAGACGTCACTACACCTCATGGTTTTGTAACATCTACTCCGGCGCGTATCGCATTGGATTTTGCCAACACCAATATCCGTTTGCCTCAGCCTGTTTTGGAATATGCCGACCCATTGCTGAATCAAATTACTGCGGCACAAAACAATGACCGCGCACGCGTGGTTTTGGGTTTGAACAAAATCAGCCAATACAATACTGAGATTCGCGGCAACGAAGTTTGGGTGTTTGTAAACGAATCTACTGACCAAACCAATGCAGCCGTTGCAAATGAACGTGCGGCTACGCCGTCTACCGCGCGCGCTGCTCAGACTTATCAAGCCGTTTCAGCAGCCAATATTGATTTCCGCAAAGGCGCACGCAATTCCGGCATTATTGAATTGTCCGCCCCAGGTTTCAGCGGACAGCCGGACATTAAACAGCAGCGCGACCGCGTGGTTGTTACCTTGAAAAACCATACGCTGCCGACACAAGCGCAACGCAGTTTGGATGTGGCTGACTTCAATACGCCTGTACAAAACGTTACGCTCAAACGTATCGGCAATTCTACCCAGCTCATTATCCGCAACAGTAATGCGAATTGGGACATTAATACCAAAGCCTCTTCCGGCCGTTTTGTATTTGAAGTATCGCCTAAAGCCGCCAATACCGAATCCGGCGGCTTGAACCAAAATGCAAACAAATCGTTTAAAGGCCGTAAAATTTCCTTGGACTTCCAAGATGTAGAAGTCCGTACCATTTTGCAGATTTTGGCGAAAGAGTCCGGCGTGAATATTGTTGCCAGCGATACCGTCAAAGGCACCATGACCCTGTCCTTGAAAGATGTGCCTTGGGATCAGGCTTTAGACTTGGTCATGCAGGCGCGCAATTTGGATATGCGCCGTCAAGGCAACATCATCAATATCGCACCTCGCGATGAATTGTTGGCAAAAGACAAAGCCTTCTTGCAGGCGGAAAAAGAGATTGCCGAATTGGGCCCGCTGTATTCTCAAACCTTCCAGTTGAAATACAAAAACGTGGAAGAATTCCGCAAAATTCTGCGTTTGGAAGAATACGACAGCAATAATTCCAATACCCGCAACACTCTGTTGAGCAACCGAGGCAGCGCCTTAATCGATCCGGCCACCAATACGCTGATCGTGACCGACAACCGCGGCGTGATTGAGAAATTCCGCAAACTGATTGATGAATTGGACGTTCCAACCCGTCAAGTGATGGTGGAAGCGCGCATTGTGGAAGCAGAAGATACCTTCTTCCGCAACTTGGGCGTTAAATTCGGTTCCGGTGGTGCAAGTGGCCGTAACGCATGGGGTAGCAACTGGAGCAATGCACAAACCAACTACAATACCAATGCCTCATTTAACCGTGGCGACGTAGGCTACCGCACATGGACTTTGGATCCGAACGTCAGTCTGCCGACCGCAGCCGCAGTCAACAGCATTGCGCTGGTGCGTGCGTTCTCATCCGGTGCATTGGGTTTGGAAATCAGCGCGTCTGAAGAACAAGGTAAGAGCAAAACCATTTCCAATCCGCGCGTGCTGACACAAGACCGCAAAGAAGCCAAAATTGAATCCGGTACGGAAATTCCTTATCAAGAGGCTTCTTCCAGTGGTGCGACTTCGATTACCTTCAAGAAAGCCGTTTTGGGCTTGACCGTAACGCCGAATATTACGCCTGACGGTCAAATCATCATGACTGTGAAGATTAATCGAGATACCCCGATCGACTGTACCGTGGATTCTCTGACAACCAAGTGTATCAACACCAAACACTTGAATACCCAAGCCATGGTTGAAGATGGCGGTACGCTGATTGTCGGCGGTATTTATGAGGAAGAAAGCACCAATGCAGTGAACAAAGTCCCTGTTTTGGGCGATATTCCTGTTGTCGGCAATCTGTTCAAATCACGCGGCAAACGTGAAAACCGCCGTGAGCTGTTGATCTTCATCACGCCGCGCATTATGGATAATGTGGGTAACAATCTGCGTTATTGATTTTAGAATGACAAACAGGCATATCTGCAAAGGTATGCCTGTTTTCGTTTTCAGACGGCCTGAGATGAAAAGGCCGTCTGAAAAACGACGAACTTTTCCACGAAACCACCATATCGTATAAAATGACCCACATGGAAAAAATCAACGGCAATTTAATCTTAATCGGGCTGATGGGCGCGGGCAAAACCACTTTGGGCAAGCAGCTTGCCCAAATGTTTGAATGCCCGTTTTACGACAGCGACTACGAAATCTGCGCTTCTTCGGGCGTATCCATTCCGACCATTTTTGAGATGGAAGGGGAGGAAGGCTTCCGCAACCGTGAAACCAATATGCTGAAGAAGCTCGCTTCCCGGCGCAACATCGTTTTATCGACCGGTGGCGGCTCCGTATTACGCAGTGAAAACAGACAGATTTTGTGCCAAAACGGCACGGTTGTTTATTTGCATGCCAGCCCCGAAACCTTGCTGGAGCGTACCCGTTACGACAGCAACCGGCCGCTGTTGCAAGTTGCCAATCCTTTGGGCAAACTGCAAGAGCTGTATGACCAACGCGATATGCTGTACCGTCAAACCGCCCATCTCGTCATCGAATCCGACAGCTGTCACAAAACGCTCAAACGCCTGATACAGGCTTTAGGCGAATAAATACGCTTTGCAAAGGAATACTATGCGCACACTGACTGTCCAAACCCCGTCCCATCAATACCCCATCTTTATCGGGCATAAGCTGATTGAGCAGGCCGATATGCTGCTTCAGCCCTATCTAGGTAAAAAAGCAGCCATTATTACCAACGAAACCGTTGCGCCGCTTTATCTCAAACAGCTTCAGACGGCCTTAGACAGACTGGGCGTGCCGCATTTCAGCATTATCCTTCCCGACGGCGAAGAATATAAAAACTGGCAGACGCTCAACCTGATTTACGATGGCCTGATGCAAAACCGTGCCGAACGCAAAACCACTTTAATCGCTTTGGGCGGCGGCGTGATAGGCGATATGGTCGGTTTTGCCGCGGCGACTTATCAGCGTGGCGCACCTTTTATCCAAGTACCGACCACATTGCTCAGCCAGGTCGATTCCTCGGTCGGCGGTAAAACCGCCATCAACCATCCGCTCGGTAAAAACATGATTGGCGCGTTTTACCAGCCGCAAGCCGTTTTGGCCGATTTGACCGCCTTGCAAACGCTGCCGCAACGCGAACTTTCCGCAGGCATGGCCGAAGTCATCAAATACGGCGCATTGGGCGATGCCGAATTTTTTGCCTGGTTGGAAGAAAATATGGCCGACCTGATGGCGCAACATCAAGAAAAAATGGCGGAAGCCGTTTACCATTGCTGCAAAATGAAGGCCGATATTGTTGCCCAAGACGAAACCGAGCAGGGCATCCGCGCATGGCTTAATCTCGGCCACACTTTCGGCCATGCCATCGAAGCCGAAATGGGCTACGGCGTATGGCTGCACGGAGAAGCCGTTGCCGCCGGTTGCGTCCTCGCTTCCCGTTTGTCGCAAATCTTGGGCAAAACCCGACAGGCCGACACCGACCGCATTGCCGCTTTAATGGAAGCCGCTTCCCTCCCGTCTGCGCCGCCCGTTTTCTCCTTTGAAAAATGGATTGAACACATGAGCCACGACAAAAAAGTCAGCAGCGGCATCATGCGTTTTGTCGGTTTGGAATACTTGGGCAAAGCCAATATTACCGAAATTACCGATATGGAAATCCTCCGCCAAACCTTGCAACCGTATTTGTGAGGAATGAAGTAGGTTTGCTTCAAAATATAAAAAGGCCGTCTGAAAGTCATTTTCAGACGGCCTTTGGTTTTAAAACGTTTTCATTTATCGGATTAAAGCTAGATAAACCAATTTGGGCGGGTCAATTATTTAAAGCATCTTTTTATCCAACTCGGCAATAATCAACAAGCCGCTGTCAAAGCGTCGGCTGTCGGCCAGTTTCAGACGGCCTTGATGGCGTTTGACAATGGTGTCTGCGATGGACAGGCCAAGTCCGGTGCCTTGTTGTTCGGTGCCGAGAATACGGTAGAAAGGGTCGATAACGCGTTGGCGTTCGCTTGGGGGAATGCCGGGGCCGTTGTCTTCCACCCAGATGTTGAGGTATTCGGCGGTTTCGTCAAAGCCCAAATCGATGCGGCCGCCTTTGGGAGTATAGCGGATGGCGTTGTCGGTAAAGGTTTTGATGAGGGTGTAGATTTCGGTGTCATCGGCGTGGATTTGGCAGTCGTTTTCAACGGCGACGCCGATGTCTTGACCTTTGGCCAGCGCCAGCGGCATGAGTTCCTGCAAGACACGGCGGAACTGGTTTTGCAGGCTGATCAAGGTTTTAGGGCGTTGGGTTTCGGGCGCTTGGGCGCGTGCGAGGGAAAGGAGTTGCTCGAGCAGGTGGCGGTTGCGCTGTATGCTTTGTTGCAACAGGGCGGACTGCTCGCGCGCTTCGGCGGACAGCTGCATATTGTTGAGCCGCTCTGCCTGAAGGGAAAGGGCGGTCATGGGGCTGCGCAATTCGTGTGCGGCATCGGCGATAAAGCGTTGCTGTTGGCGGACGTTTTCGTCGGTACGTTGCAACAGGTTGTTGATGGCGACGACAAAGCCTTGGATTTCGCTGGGAATGTCTTGCGTGTCCATAGGCGAGAGGTCGTTGATTTTGCGCTGTTCCAAATCGTTGGACAGGGTTTTGACGGAACGCATGGCGCGGTGGGTAATCCAGACGGTGAGCAGGATAATCAGGGGTAGGGCGAGGAGCATGGGGAGGATGCTCTGTACGGCGGCCATTTCGGCCAGCTCTTCGCGGTAGTCGCTTTCCTGCATGACGGCGATGCGGCCTTGCTTGGTGTCGCGGGTATAAACGCGGTAGTAATCGTCATCGTCATCGGCCTGAATGGTGTGCAGGCCGTCTGAAATCTTTTCAGGCAGGCTGACAATGGGGTTGGGCGTATTGGGAAATTGAACGGAAATCTTGTTGTCGTTGTCGAGAGAGTGTTTCTCGTCATCGGCATCGCTCGGGTCGAGATAGTTCGCGACTTGGCGCAACAGATCGTCTTGAACCTCTTGGGTCTCGTGATAAGTATCGTAATATGAAAATATGCCTGCAAGAATGGAGAGGGGTAGGAGCATGCAGATCAGGGCGAGGCTGATCCGGACTTGCAGGGATTGTTTGATGGTGTGGATAAGGCGTTGCATGGTTTGTGTGTTGATATTGTTGTGGTTTTTCAGACGGCCTGGTTGTTTTGTGCAACCAGCCAGCCGACCCCGCGGACGTTTTGAATCGCTTCTTTGCCGAGTTTTTTGCGTAAGGCGTGAATTAGGAAGTCAACGGCGTTGCTTTCGACTTCTTCGCCCCAGCCGTAGATTTTGTCTTCTAAATCACTGCGCGACAGAATCATGCCCGGACGCAGCAGTAGGGCTTGGAGGACGGCAAATTCTTTGTTGCTGAGCATGATGGCCTGTTCCTGCCCGACCACTTCCGCCTGATGGGTGGAGGGGTTGAGTGTGATAATGCCGTTGCTCAGCAGCGTTTGCGCCTGTCCGCCGTGTCGGCGCAATACGGCGCGCATACGGGCTTGCAGCTCCGCCATGTCGAAGGGTTTGACGATGTAGTCGTCTGCGCCGCCGTCTAGGCCGTTGAGGCGGCTGTGCAAATCATCGCGCGCGGTCACGATTAAGACGGGAACGGTACAGCCGCCGTTGCGGATTTGCGCCAATACGTCCAAACCGTCTTTGCCGGGCAAACCCAAATCCAAAAGCAGCAAATCGTATGCCTGCGCCGCCACTGCTGCGGCAACTTCCGAACCGCGGCTGACCCAATCGACAGCGTAGCCGGTGTCTTTCAGGTTGGCACTGACGGCTTGGGCAATCATGGCATCGTCTTCAACCAATAATACGCGCATGGAAGTTCTCCGTGAGGATGGGTGGACAGTGATTATAACCGCACTCAATTAGTAAAAATTTAGGAGCTGTCTAAAAACTGATTTTTTGTAAAAGATGAGGCCGTCTGAAATTTCGTTTTTCAGACGGCCTGTATACTTCAATCCCGATTATTTAGGGTTTTTCTCAATCAAGGCAACCAATTGGTCGATATAGCCTTGAACAAAGCCGCGCGCGGATTCGATGAGCTGGCCGTTGTCGTCAAACAGGGTAGGCGAGTTGCCGAGGAACACTTCCGGTTGGCCGGTCAATGGCATATCGAAATACGAAAGGGCAAGGCGCAGATTTTTTTGCGCGCTATAACCGCCCATTTTGCCGACAGAATGACTGATGATGCCGGCAGGTGTTTTTTTCCAGGCAACATCGGCATTGGGTTTGGAGCCGATGTCGATGGCGTTTTTCAGGCAGGCCGGTACGGTACGGTTGTTTTCGGAAGTCACGAACAATACGCCGGCAGAGGCTTTGATGGTTTCACGGAACTCGGTATAGCTGGATGGAGTGGGGAAGTCGGTAACGGCAGGATCGTCGTAGTCGAAGTTGTATAAAGGTAAATGGCCGATTTCGACGATTTGCGCTTCGTAGCCTTCGGGGAACATGGGAATGACGTTTTGTGCGACTTTTCGTGCGAACGAGCCTTTACGCAGGCTGCCGACCAAGATGCTGACTTTCTTTGACATGTTTTTCTCCTGTTTAATAATAAAAATGAAAACAATTCTAAATTTTAGTGTTATCTGGAGAAGCGGTCAAGGTTTCAGACGGCCTGTCAAAATGGTTTATGCTAAAATAACGGTTTCGCTGATATTTCAAATTATTATGCACGCTTCTGATTCGCAAGAGGGTGAAACGGCACACGAATACTACGCCGACGATACCGACTTTCCTGCTAAAACCATTGTCGCCACCTTATTCATCGGCGCATTTTTCGGCTATCTCAACGACACGCTGTTGAATGTCGCGCTTACGCCGATTATGAAGGATTTTGGTGTCGATAAGACCACGGTTCAATGGCTGACAACGGGCTTTTTGCTGGTCATGGGGGCATTTACGCCGATTACGGCAGGCGTGATTCAATGGTTTGAAACGCGCAAAATGGTGCTGTTTACGCAGGCAACGTTTTTAGCAGGATCGCTGATTTGCGTGTTTGCACCGACGTTTGGCGTATTGGTGGTCGGTCGGATGGTGCAGGCAGTGTCTGCCGCGTTTTTTGTCCCGCTTCTGTTTAACGGTGTGTTGTCGATTTTCCCTCCCAACAGGCGCGGAACGGCGATGGGTGTGATTACCATGATGTTTACCGCCGCGCCTGCAATGGGGCCGACGCTGTCGGGCATCATCATCGACCATACGCATTGGCGCGTGCTGTTCGGTTTTACCGCGCCGTTTATGTTGGCGGCGATGGTGCTGGCGGGCAAATATTTAACGGTCAATTTGAGCAACATCAGCCGTCCGAAAATTGATATGTTGTCGGCTGTGCTGTCGATTGTGGGCTTCGGCGGGTTGGTTTATGCGAGCAGTAATTTTGCCCATATGCCGCTGCTGGAATTTATCCTGCTCTTTGCTGCTTCCGTTGTACTGGTGGGGTGGTTTGCGCGCCGGCAGTTCCGTTTGGCTACGCCGTTGTTGAACCTTCGTGCGTTTGAATACAAACAGTTCAGATATTGCGTTGTGATTTTGGCCGGTGCGATATTCCTGTTTTTGGGCTTGGAACTGATGGTGCCGATGTACACGCAGCAAGTGTTGATGCTGACCGGTACGGCAACTGGCCTGATCCTGATGCCTGCCAGTATTGCCCAAGCGGTTGCCGCGCCTTTGTTCGGCAAATTGTTGGACAAAAAGGGCGGACGCTTTGTCGTTTTGCCGGCAACAGTGATGCTGGTGGTGTCGTTGGCGGTATTGTGGCTGTTTTTGCGGATTGATACGCAAGTGGTGATGTTGACGGCGATGTTTACGCTGTTGGCGCTTTCCGTGTCTGCTTGTGTAACCGGCGAAACCCATGGTCTGAACGCGTTGCCGAAAATGCTCAATCCGCACGGTGCGGCGATTCTGACCACCATCAACCCGATTGCCGGTGCCATCGGCGCGGCGTTTTTTGTTGGTGCGACCAATATCGGCGAGAAACTTTCCAGCGCAGATATGCCGCAACAGGCAATGCTGGACGGTATCCATTTGGCGATGGGTTGCGCTTTGGTTGTCGGTGTTGTGGTCGTCATGTTTGCTTTACGTTTGAAAGCGCATCAGAAATAAAGAAAAAGGCCGTCTGAAACGTTCAGACGGCCTAAGCACCTCGTAAGAATTTATAAGATTTTGTAACACAATGAAGTTAAAATGTATTTTATCAATCGGCCTGATGATGGCGGTTTGTCCGTCATGGGCTTTGGATTTCGGGCGTATTCCTGAAAATGAGATTTCTGTTTATGTGCAGGAATTGGACAGCGGCAACGTGATTGCCGAACACCGTGCCAATGAATTGCGCAATCCTGCTTCGACCATGAAGCTGGTAACGGCGTTTACCGCGTTTCGTATGTTGGGCGGTGATTATCGTTGGAAAACTGAGTTTAAAACCAACGGCCCAATCAAAGGCGATACGTTGAAAGGCAATGTGTATTGGGTGGGGAGCGGCGATCCTGTGTTTGACCAGCATGATCTGGTGCAAATGCAGCAACAGATGCGCGATAAGGGCATACGCCATATTGACGGACATCTGATACTCGACCGCAGCCTGTGGGGCGATGTGAAGAATCCGGATGATTTTGCTTCCGATTCTGCCGAAAGCTTTATGACGCCGCCCGATCCTAATATGTTGGGGTATAAAACCGTTGAACTGCGTGCTGAAAAAGAAGAAGACGGAAGCTTGGTCATCCGTACCAATCCGCCGCTTCCGAATCTGAACATTCAAAACAAATTGACACTTGAGAATAAAGAAGGGAAGTGCAGTGTTTTAAAAAACCACATGAAGACTTCCTATAAAAACAATACGCTGACCGTATCGGGCAAGCTGCCGGAAAGCTGCTTGGGCAAAGAGCTGTATCTGAATATGTATAGCATGAAAGAATTTGTCGGCAAAAGTTTTGTCAACCAATGGCGCCAACAAGACGGCACGATTTCAGACGGCCTGACGACAGGTGCTGCGCCTCATGACGCGCATGTGTTGGCGAGTCATCAATCCAAACCGCTTGCCGATATCCTCACCGATATGAACAAGCATTCCAATAATCTGATTGCCCGTTCGGTTTTCCTTAAATTTGCCGGACATATATCTGATTACAAGCAGGCGCAGGCCAAGGCCGCGTCTATCGTAAAAAGTGAGCTGGCGGTTGCCGGTATCAATACGGAAGGGCTGGTGTTGGAAAACGGCTCAGGCCTGTCCCGCGTAGAACGGCTCAATGCGCGAATGATGGCGCAAATGTTGGAAAAAGCCTACTTCAGCCCGTTTAAAAACGAGTTTATCAGTACGCTGCCGATTGCCGGTAAAGACGGCACGCTTAAAACACGCTTGAAACAGCCCGGTGAAAACCTGCGCCTCAAAACCGGTACACTCAAAGATGTCCGCGCACTGGCTGGGTATTGGTTGGGCGAAAAGCCGTTGTTGGTTGTCGTCATTATCAACAGCCAAAAGTCAACCGATTATTTACGCGACTTGGATAAGCTGGTGTCTAAAATTGTTCAGCCCGGTGGCGAACATTGGATTGATGCTAAGGCTTCCTGCATGATTAGGTATCAGGCTTGATAAGCTAAAAAAGGCCGTCTGAAAATGTATTGACGTTTTCAGACGGCCTTTGTGTAAGAAGGACAAGTATTTATGTCTATTTTGAAGGATAATTTAGGGATTTAATGGATAAGCGTTTGGTGTAAATCCGCTTGAGAAAGATGGTTTTATCTTCGGTATTTAAGACGTATGTTTTAAGTTTTATTCCCACCTTCTCTTGTCTAAATAATCGGACTTTTTACGAAAAGGCATAAGGTACAGACGAAAAAAATACCGGTAAAAACCGGTATTTTTTATTTTTAACTTGATGGCGCGGCGGACGGGGCTCGAACCCGCGACCCCCGGCGTGACAGGCCGGTACTCTAACCAACTGAGCTACCACCGCGCATCCATTGTCAGGGACAATGAAAAGTAAAGTGGTGGGTGATGACGGAGTCGAACCGCCGACATTCTGCTTGTAAGGCAGACGCTCTACCAACTGAGCTAATCACCCAAAAAAGGGAGATACTGAAGAATCAGTATTTTTAAATAATGGCGCGGCGGACGGGGCTCGAACCCGCGACCCCCGGCGTGACAGGCCGGTACTCTAACCAACTGAGCTACCACCGCGCATCCACTGTCAAAGACAATGAAAAAGAAACTTGGTGGGTGATGACGGAGTCGAACCGCCGACATTCTGCTTGTAAGGCAGACGCTCTACCAACTGAGCTAATCACCCATGCGCAAAATTGCGAAGACGTTATTAAACCAAAAAATCCTGATGCGCGCAAGATTTATTTGCCGATAATTAGATGTCTCCCTGCAAGCACCAGTTTTCAAAGGAAATAATTTCTTCCTGTTTGCCTGCGACAACCAAAATGTCGCCGGTTTCCAGAACGAAATCAGGGTCAAGGTCTTGGATTTTTCCGGTATTGCGGCGGATAAACAATAGTTTCAGATGATGGGCGGTCAAGGGCAATTCACGGATGGTTTTACCGATGGCATGTGCCTCGCCTTGCAATGGGAAGGCATGGCGGCAGACGGCCTTGCTGTCTTCGTCGGAGAAGCTGTCATCATCACTGCCGACAAACAAGTCTTGCAAAGATGCATAGCGGCTGTGACGGATGTGGGTTATGGTTTGATAAACATGGTTGTAGGAAAGGCCGTGGCCCAACATGGCATAGCTTGCCAGCACCAGGCTGGTTTCTTTGGTATCGGAGACGGTTTCTTCAGCACCCATTTCGGTAAAGGTTTTAACGTAATCGTCATTGGTGGCGCGAACATAAACCGGCATGCTCGGATGCATGGACATGATGTTGCCGAGAACATGTTGGGTTTCATGCATATTGTTCAGCGTGATGACCACCATTTTGGCACGTCCCAAGCCGGCGGCTTCCAAGACTTCACGGCGTTTGGCATCGCCAAAGGAAACCGGTTCGCCTGCGTTGCGTGCCACTTGTACGCGGGCAATATCCAAGTCAAGGGCAAAGTAGGGGATGCCTTCTTGCGCCAATACACGGGCAACCGATTGACCGCCGCGTCCGAAACCGATAATTAGGACGTGTTCGGATTTGCTCATGGTTTCCACCAGCATGGAGTGCAAGTCCAAGGCTTTCATGTCCCAGTCGGATTTAACAAAGCGGCTGACGATGGCATCGCTGCTGCCCAAAATGAATGGTGCGGCAATCATGGAGAGCAAGACGGCTGCAGTGGCTGCTTGTTCCAATTCGGGCGAAACCATATTGATTTTGCTGGAAATAGCCAGCATCACGAAACCGAACTCGCCGCCTTGTGCCAAATAAAGCGCACTCTTGAGGCTGTCGCTCGTAGGGTTTTTCATGCGCAAAGCGATGATGAAGACGACCAGTGCTTTCAAGACCAACAGGATTGCCAACAAAATCAGGATTTGCTGCCAGTTGCCGATCAGCGCCTGAATATCCAGCTTCATACCGACGGTAATGAAGAAGAAGCCCAGCAGGATATCGCGGAATGGACGGATGTCGTCTTCCACCTGAATACGGTATTCGGTTTCGGAAAGCAGCATACCGGCAACGAATGCGCCCAATGCCATAGACAGGCCTTCAAGCTCCGTCAGATAGGCCACGCCCAAAGTAACCAGCAAAACGTTGATCATAAAGAGTTCGGACGATTTGCGTTTGGCAACCAGTCTGAACCAGCGCGACATCACACGGCTGCCGACAACAAACAAAATGCCCAAGGTCAGCAACATTTTCAAACCGGCCAAGCCCAGTTCTACCCACAAGTTGCCTTCGCTGCCGCCAGCAAGTGCCGGAATCAGAATCATCAGCGGTACCACGGCAATATCTTGCATCAGCAAAACACCCATGGCCATTTGTCCATGTGGCTGACCCAGCTCGGTTTTCTCCGACAGAATGCGGCTGACGATGGCGGTGGACGACATGGTCAGTGCGCCCGCAGTGGCAAACGCCCAGTTAAACGGCGTGCCCATTGCCATCAAAATGCCCATAATCGAGAGCATGGTAATGATGACTTGCAAACCGCCCAAGCCGAATACGAGACGGCGCATGGCTTTGAGTTTGGGCAGGGAGAATTCGAGACCGATGCTGAACATCAAGAATACAATGCCTATTTCGCCCAAATAGTCGGTGGCATGGCTTTGCGGAATCAGTTTGAACATACCCGGACCGGCAATAAAACCGACCAAAAGATAACCGAGCATGGAAGGAATGTTGAACTTGCGACAGCAGATAACTGTAATGACGGAAACCAACAAGACAATGACAATGGGTCCGAGGGAGAATTCGTGCATAGAGTGGGCGGCCTTTCGTTAAGAGTAGCTATTGTTATATAGGCCGTCTGAAACACGTCGAAAACCGACAGCAAACCCAAATAAAAACGCACAGAATGAACTTCATTTCTGCGATTTGATTTCCCGTATCATGCTTATTTGGACTTACTGTTTCGAGCGTTATCTAACGGATTATTAAGATTATATCAAGATAGAATGTAAAGTAGTGTTTTGATTGACAAAAAAGGCCGTCTGAAATATTCAGACGGCCTTTAAATAAATGGTTTAAGGCATCAACATGCCGCCGTTGACATGAAGTGTCTGACCGGTAATGTATTTTGCCTGATCAGAAGCCAAGAACAAGACTGCATCGGCAATATCTTGTGCTTCACCGAATTTGCCCAAAGAAGTTTGCGCTTCAAAGGTTTTGCGGGTTTCTTCCGGTAGGGCGCGGGTCATATCGGTGTCGATAAAGCCGGGGGCAACGCAGTTGACGGTAATGCCACGGCTGCCGACTTCACGCGCCATAGATTTGGAGAAGCCGATTAAGCCTGCTTTTGCGGCTGCATAGTTGGTTTGGCCGGCATTGCCCATCACGCCGACAACGGATGTGATGTTGATGATGCGGCCGGCACGCTGTTTCATCATGCCGCGCAATACGGCTTTAGAGGCGCGGAAGACAGATTTGAGGTTGACCTGCATGATGTCGTCCCACTCTTCCTCTTTCATGCGCATTAGGAGGTTGTCGCGGGTAATGCCGGCGTTGTTGACCAGAATATCCAGTTTGCCGAATTCTTTTTCGATGTCGGCAATTAGATTTTCGATGGTTTCAGGTTCGGCAGAATTTAATGCACGGCCTTCGCCACCCCATTGTGCCAAGCGTTCGCCGATTGCAACCGCGCCACTCTCACTAGTGGCAGTGCCGATAACTTTTGCACCGGCCGCAGCCAAAGTATCGGCAATTGCCGCACCAATACCGCGCGATGCGCCGGTTACCAAAGCGATTTTGCCGCTTAAATCTTGTGTACTCATGTTTTATTCCTTAATTGCGATTGGAAAAATGGTTTCAGACGGCCTTATTTACCTGGGGAGGGTGCTTGATACCGTCGTTTGTTGATTCTTCGTAATAAATATTCTCTGTAGTATGCCCATGCTTGCTTTTTTTGTCCTTGTTTCCAAAGCCGTTTGGCTGCTTGTCTAAATTTCCTTTTAGGATTTGGAAAGGGCAACCAAGTTGATAGAGGTTGTTCTAGATATCCGTTATTCCATGGGGAATTCTTAAAATATTGATCATATGCAGGGTGGAAGCCTAATTGATGCCACGGTTTGATATGACCAACAAAATGGACTAAGCGGATATTGTTGGGATTGTCGATTAATTCACTGTATTTTTGATGCCAATGTATCCAGTTAAAGTTTTCTGAAAGCCAGTGTACATGACCTATACAGGCTAAATTCAAAATATCTTGGTCTGGACAGGAGAGTTTAAAATTCTGTTTTTCTACGGCTTGCATTTTTTCAGACAAAATTTTATCTATTGCCATATCATTCCATTTGTCAATATTGAATAGAATGACCCCAGAGTTGAAATAAGGCTCAGTATCTGTAAAACCAAATTGATTGAGTTGTTTTATATATGCTCTGTATAAGATTGCATCAGGTACGGCAGCAATCAAAGAATTTGAAATGTCGATTTCAAATAAATCATCAATGTTGCCCAAGCACAGTACATCAGTATCTAAATAAAGCGCAGTATGAGCAATACCTTTTAATAAGCAAGGGATACTCATACGGTAATACATAGCGATAGTAAAATAATGGGTAGTCTGCAGGGTAGAAAAGTATTCTGTATTTAAATGGTAAACGCTTATTGCGTAGTTTTGATTTGATGTTTCAATTTGATCGAAAATATTAAAATCATAACCTTCTGAACCACTAACTAACAAATGAAAATGTATTGGATTGGTATTGTTTTGCAGCACAGAAAGTAACGCAGTGCCGATGTGTTTGATATAGTTTTGATCGGCTGCATAAACAATATGTCTCGGCTGTTCAACGAATTCTCGTTTGCGGATATGAGCAGTTTCTAATACTAATTTTTCTCTATCAAACATTTAAATTCTCCACAACGTCTCTATCGATTTCAGGCAATCCGATAGGGATATTCGGTTCAATATCAAATGCGCAGCTGATCCAGTTGCTGAAGCTGTATTTGTGCTTCAAACCTGGGGCAAGCGATACATACGGCAAGGTCAGGAAGGCTTTGAGTTCTTCAAGGTTGCTTCCGTCCCAGTAGAACATATTGTTCGGGTGATAAAAATCGTAATGTACGATGGTAGGATTGGTCGTAATCAGTTTTTTGTCCAAACCAATCGCTTCGAAAATCCGCAAAGAGAGACCGTAGTGCTTGCGGTTGAGGAAATCCACCAATACGGAGGATTTGGCCGCTTCTTCTAAGTTTTGACGATAGGAGAGGGCGTTTTCAAAGGAGAAAAACTCGACTTCGGGAATGCCCAAAGCCGCTTTTTCTTCTTCGATTTTCTTGCTGGCCAAGCGGAAATCTATTTCTAAACCGATTGAACGTGCAGCTTCGCAAAATGCGCGGATGTCGTTGTTGCGGTCGGCGGCGTACGAGCCGATAAACAAGATTTTGTTTTGCGGGTTTTCAGACGGCCTGAAGCAGTCAAAGTAGAAGCTGGTGGTTGGAAAGAGTTTTTCGGTGTATTCGGGATGTTTGCCCTGGTCAAACGGATCGAAAAAGTAAAACTTGTCAAAAAATTCGATGTTGTCGAAGTCTTCTTTTAAGAAGGTCAGGGCTTCCCAGTTGTAATACACCATTAATTTTGAATGTGCTCTGAGCTTGGCGATGAAGTCTTTCGGATAGGCCCCCAGCCAAATCATGAAGCAATAATCCGCTTGTTCGGGATGTTCGCTTAACAGGGTATTGAGGCGTTCTTCTACGGCGCGGAACATGGTCCGTTTTTTGAAGTCTTTTTGCCCAAGAATATTTCGATACCAGATTTTTTTCAGCCGTTGAAATACATTTTTGTATTTGAACTCTTTTTCTTCATAGGTCAGAGACAGCACTTCAAATCCGCATTTTTCCAAGTTCTCAATAATGAGTTCGTGGATTTTGAAGAGTTCCGGCATGGCGAGAATGACTTTTTTCTTACTCATAATGTATTTAATTTAATATTTTGTCAGGCAGGTATATTTGCCATAGGCAATAGGGTTAATCAATGCCGAGCAGGCGGTTCAGCCATTGTGTAAATGAATAATAGGCTTTAATTTCAGGGGCAGGTTGCTGATACGGGCGTGCCAAAAATTCAGGCAATGCGTCTAAACTACCGCCGTCCCATACGAACACGCGGTCTGGGTGGTATAGGTCGGTCTCTAAGATATGTTTGTTGGTGGTAATCAGTTTTTTATCGAAACGCAACGCATCAAAGATACGGAATGATAAGCCGTAATGTTCGAATTGTGCAAAATCGACGACTGCACCGCAACTTTGCACTTGGCTGAGGTTTTCTTCAAAGCTGAGGATGCTGCTGCGGTCAAGATAGCGGATGCCGTTGTGTCCAAAGGCTTTTTCAGCCCTGTCGTCTTTGCAGTAGATATGAAAATCCAAGGGTAAATTGAGGCGTTCGGTTTCTTGGATAAAGCGTTTGGTTTGTTCTTCGCGTCTAAGTTCGTAGCCGCCCAAAAAGTAGAGTTTGTTGGTGGGGGCATATTCCGCCACGGGAAAGTCAAAGTAAAAATTGGTGGTGGCTTTGAAACGGCATTGTGGATATTTTTGAATATCGTCGGGATCGAAAACCCAACATTGATCAAAATAATCCAAATATTCAATAATGTCTGGGAAACGACCTACGCCATCCCATTGATAATTCACGCAAACATTGCTGTATTCGCGGATGGTGGCGATGATTTCTTTGGGGTAAATATTGGCGCGGATACAGAGCGCATAATCGGCTTTTTTACCGTTTAGCGAGGCCAATTTTTGCTGAATGTCGTCGAGGTGGCGGCTGTATTTGAGGTATTTTTTATAGTTGCCGTCTTTGGTGATGTGTTTGTGATAGAGGTTTTTGAGTCTGCTGCCCAAGTTCGGGTAATAGGAATCCCGGTCGTCATAGCACAGGTTAATGACCTCAAAACCAAGAAAACGCAGATTTTTTTCGATACATTGATCCAGTCCGTACATGTAGGGAACGGCAAGAATAATGGTTTTTTTCATAATGTATTCGGATTGGAGTGGAGCTGATTTTTCAGACGGCCTTGCCTGACAGGATAAGGCCGTCTGAAAACGTTTTAATGGGCTTCGATAAATGCAGCCACTTGGTCGGCATTGGTCAATGCGCTGCATACGGCTTCTTTGTTAATGCGTTTGGCGAGGCCTGCGAGGACTTTGCCGGGGCCGCATTCGGCGGATTCGGTGATGCCTTCGGAAACAAGCGCGTTGACGGTTTCTGTCCAGCGCACCGGGCTGTACAGTTGGCGTACTAGGGCATCTTTGATTTTGTCGGCATCATCGTAAGAGGCAACATCGGCGTTATGGATGACGCGGATTTGCGGTTGTTTGATGGTGATGTCTTTCAATGCTTCGGCAAGTTTTTCCGCTGCGGGCTTCATGAGGCTGCAATGCGAAGGAACGGAAACAGGCAGCGGTAGGGCGCGTTTGGCTCCGGCTTCTTTGGCGGCAGCCATAGCGCGTTCGACTGCGGCGGTGTTGCCGGCAATCACGACTTGGCCGGGGGAGTTGAAGTTGACGGCTTCAACGACTTCGCCTTGTGCGGCTTCAGCACAAATGGCTTTGACTTGTTCGTCTTCCAAACCCAAAATAGCGGCCATTGCACCTACGCCTTGCGGTACGGCAGATTGCATGAGTTCGGCGCGCAGGCGGACCAGTTTGACTGCGTCTGCAAAATCCAATGCGCTGGCGGCGACGAGGGCGGTGTATTCGCCGAGGCTGTGGCCTGCAACGACGGAAGGGGTTTTGCCGCCTGCTTCTAAGTAGGCGCGGTAGGTGGCAATGCCGGCAGCCAGCATGATGGGCTGGGTGTTGACGGTTTGTCCGATTAATTCGGCATCTTCGCCGTTAATCATTGCCCACAGGTCTTGACCCAATACGGCGGAAGCTTCGTCAAATGTGGCTTTAACGATGGCTTGCTCGGCAAAGCCGTTCATCATGCCTAGGCTTTGTGAGCCTTGTCCGGG
>NZ_JBQCWZ010000028.1:0-27719 GCF_051956895.1 Neisseria sp. P0021.S006 | reverse complement strand
AAGTGTGGCCGTTGCTGATGGCGGCCTGCAGCCAGTAGCAGGCGGTCGGAACATGACAGCCGACACCTTGCCCGTGATAGTAAAAACAGGCGAGGTGGTATTGGGCGGAAGGGTGGTTTTGTTCGGCTGCGATTGCGTACCAGTGGGCGGCCGCCCGAGGGTCTTGCGCCGTACCGAGGCCGTAATGGTAGATGCGGCCTAAGGCTGCCGCCGCGTTTTTATGGTGGAATTCGGCTGCTTCCATGTAATTCTTGCGCGCGGCATTGTAGTCTGCGTAGCGACCGATGGCGTGGGCTTGTGCTTCCGCCAAACGGTAGATGGTTCCGATTTGTTGCTGTTGCAGGGCGGCTGTTTTGATTTGTTCGTATTGTTGCGGATGGTACAGTGCGGCGTCGCTGATGAGTTTTTGTGCCGCGGAGGCAGAACCTAACGTGGCGGCACGGTGGTAGTAATCGTGCGCGATATGGTTGTCGGCTTTGATGCCGAGGCCGTAGCGGTAGAGGTCGCCCATGATTTTCAGGGCTTCGGGATGGTTTTTTTCGGCAGCGGCTTTGGCGTAGCGTGCCGCTTGGAACGGGTCTCGTTCGGAAAGTTCGCCGGTCAGGGCGTATTGGGCCAGCTTGGCCTGTGCTTCCGCTTGTTCCTTATCGGCGGCACGACGATACCATTCTAAGGCTTCGGGTTTGCGTTGGGCGGCAAGAAGGTCGGCCAGCAGGGTTTGTGCGGCGATGTGGCCGGCTTGCGCGGCTTGTTCGAGATATTGTTCGGCTTGTGCGTGGTTGTGGCTGACGCCTGTGCCGTAGAAGTAGATTTGACCGAGTTGCCAGCAGGCAGCAGTCACACCGAGCGTGGCCGCTTTTTCGTATTGTTCGATGGCTGTTTCAACGTCGCCTTGGCGTTGATGATGGCGTGCCAGATGGTAATACGCAGGCGCAGCATATCGGGCAGCGGCAAGCTCCGCCCAGTAGAGGGATTGTGGATCATTGCGCTGTGCGTGGTAACGCATGAGGATTAATTGGGCTTCGAGGTGACCTTGCTCACCCAGCCAGGCGTATTCGTTAAGAAGCTGTCCGGTCGGGGTGCCGTTGTATTCGCGTTGTTGCAGCAGGGTGAAGAGTGCCATGGGGTGGCGTTGGGCAGCGGCGGCTTCCAACCATGAAAGTGCCTGCTCCAATTGGCCGTTTTGCAGCAGATGGTTGCCCAATGCGAAAGCAGCTTCCGCATAACCCTGCTCTGCCGCCTGTTGCAACAGGGGCAGGGCTTGGGCGGTATGGGATTGTTCCAAAAGGGCGGCGGCTTGCCGGTAGAGGATATCAGGAGCGGCGGTCATGGTTTGCGGGCGGATATAAAGTGGAAGACGGATGCTGTGGCATATGGGCGGCGATACCGGTTGAGGGCTTTGTAAAAATATTGCTCGGCATAGTTTTGCTGGCTTATCTTTAGGATGCTTAGCTTGTTATATTGTTTTGCCTAGGGGCATCCATATTTTGTGTGTTACAAAAGGCTCAGCTTGAGTCGGTATGCGCTCATGACAGCTCGGTCATTATACTGTCTTTGTAATTTATTGTTAATGATAAATGCAGGTTTTTGTGTTTGATTTACATGGAAGTAGCCAAGGTATTGATTGCTTCAGGCCGTCTGAAATATTTTCAGACGGCCTGAACTTTCCTTCGCTAAGTCAGGTTGTCGGTATGGAAGAGTCGGATGTGTCTTTGTTGGGGAAAAACACCTGACTGTAGAAGTTGCCGTTAATTTGGGTCACGTTGAGGTGGTACATACGGTAGGCATGGAACAGGTCGCTGTCAGGCGGTGTCGGATGATTCCAAAATTCTGCCAAGGTATTTTGGTCGGTTATGCCGGGAATATCATAATAGGCACGGCCGAGAACCTTAACTGGCATATTGTGAATCAGGCCGGACAGGCCGCTGGTGCTGTTGATGGTAACCATGCCGAGGCCGTGGCGCAGGAAAACGGGCAGGGGGACATCATGGACGTAAGTGATACGGCCTTTGAGTTTGGGGTGTTTTTTGATAAAGCGTTTGATGTCGCGCGAGTAGTCGATAAAGCCGCGGTCCATCGGATGATGCTTGATGATGAGGTTGGTATCGGCAGGCGCGTGCGCGGCAAAGGAGGCCAAAATATGGAGCAGGAAGCTGCGGACGCTGGAAAAGTCACAATGGATGCGGACTTGGCTGTCGTTGAATACCTGCAAGGGAACAATAAAAAATTTGCCGTATTTGCCCGCCTCCACGCGTTTGGCGATTTGGATGTCTTCAATATAGTAGTTCAAACGCTTGAGGATGGAGATTGACCACAGTTTGAGGTAATGGCCGGCATTGGATGCGCGGTGGTGGATGTAGTTCGGGTACTTGTTCGGGTTGCGGAACAATTCGATATAGTAACGGACGGCGTTTTTGGCCATGGGCATAAACCCGCCGCGTACCGGCGTCGGCGCTTTGTATTCTTGCTGTGCCAGCTTGGGGAATTGTTCCAAAAAAAAGTCGGCACGGCGCGGTAACGGGGAAAATGCGTTGACGCCGTCTTTTTCTAAGGTGATGTAGTAGGGGCGGAAATAACCTTCTTCAAACGCCCAGAAACCGACTTGGTTTTCGTTTGCAATGCGTTTTGCAATGACGTGATAAGGGCGTGTGTCGCCAAAGCAGACAACCGCCTGGATGTGATGTTGAACGATGTATTCTTGCAAAAATTCAGGAAAGGCATCGTAGTTGTCGTTAAAAACAACGGTATGAGCTTGAGTGGGCGGATAAAAATAGTCGTCGCCTGCATTAAAGTTGAATTTATGTACGGTTTTGCCGTTTTCAGTCAGCCAATTGGCAAGGCGCAGAAAAAAATCGCCGACAGGACTTTGAAGCAGCAGGATATTTTCTGCGCTTTCAAGCAGGTTTTGCAGGTTGTTTTTGAGGACGGTCTGTTTCATGTCGCAATGTGGTTTTGTTTTTTATGTAATAGTTTTGAGTTGAACTTTCAAGCATACGCCAAGCGTATTAACGATGCAAAGGCAATGATGCCGCAATTGAAGCTGGTTTATGACGCATTGTTAACTTTGATGGTGTTTATTTGAAAGATCGATATAGTTGTTTGATTTTACCTAATTTTTTAGCAAAGTACCCGCGATGTAATCCGTTGTTGTTTTTTTGCATATTTTTTTGTCGTATCAGGATTTGGGCAGCGGTTTCCGCATTAATGGCCTGATGGGTTTCGGGATGGATATAGTCGGGGTAGTGGATGAGCGTGCCGGCAATCAGCTGCCAAAGCTCAAGCCTGCGGCTGCGGCGCGGAATGGGGAGCAGATCTTGGGTAAGTCCCCAACCTGCGTAAAAAGGCAGACCGTAGCAGCTGACTTTTTTGCCGCGCAACAAGGATTCAAAACCAGTCAGCGAAGTCATGGTATGTATTTCGTCTGCGTATTGGAGACAGGTCAGGATATCGGCTTGTTCGACGGTTTGGTCGGCATATCGTGCCGTATCTTCAGGGGAAATATGGCCGATGCGGTTACCGCTGACTACATCTGGATGCGGTTTGTAGATGATATAGGCATCGGGATTGCGTTCGCGTACGGTACGGAGCAGATCCAGATTGCGATAGATTTGGGGCGAACCGTAGCGGATAGACGCATCATCTTCAACCTGGCCGGGAACGAGGATTACGGTTTTGTTGGTTGACGGGACCGTGAAGTCTGAGCTGCCGACGTTGTATTTACTGATGTGGTTTTCGGTCAGCATTTTTTGCAGCTTCAAGGCCGTCTGAAAGTCCTGGTCGTCGAAGTTTTGGTTTTGGAGGATGTGTTCAAGACGTGACGGGGTTTCGGCATTGAAATAAATGCCCATATCGTCGGTAACGAGCGACAGCGGTGGCACTAAATTAGAACCGAGTCCGACCGAGCGGATAAAGCCGTCTTCCATGCGCAGCAGGGGGATATTATGTTGTTCGGCAAAACGGACGATGGCCTCTTTGCCGTTGCCCCAAGCTAGGATGCGTGCATCGTCGGACAGTTTGACCCCTGCCAGTTTTTGGGTGGAGGAGATAAATTTCAGACGGCATGAGGGTACGTTAAAGAACGGTTTGGCAACCGCGCGTTTCCACAAAGACATGCCGACGCAATACAACTCTCCACGCAATTTGTCGTTTTTGCGTTTGACCGTTGCCAGATAGTCGATAACATCAAAGAGGCTGCCTGCTTCGCCGGTATTGGGGTTGAGGTAGCGGCTGTATTGCAGATAGGCTGCTGCGAAGAGTTGCAGCAAGTTGCGGCGGGCGCGGCGTTGGGTTTGAACAAGGCTGCCGATTTTGGGATGGCGGTCGTTGCTTACGCCCCATCCGGCGTACCACGGCAGGCCGAAGGTGGTCAGTGGTTTGCCGCACAAAAGCGCCTCAAAACCCATTTGCGAGGTAACGCAATAAACCTTATCGACGTTTTGCAACAAAGAAATCGGATTGATGTCTTCTGCCAAAAGATGGACGCGGTGTTGCTGCGCCAGTTGGGTCAGATAGCCTTGTTTTTTGCCGCACAAAACATCGGGATGGGTTTTTACCCAGATATCGGCTTGCGGGTTTTCATTCAAGGCCGTCTGAAACATCAGTTCAAACGTAGAGGCGTCTGCGCCGCCATATTGGATGGCCATATCGCCGAAGGTTTGGTCGATGATGAGGACGGTTTCGGGTTTGGATGGGGAACGTAAAGGATGATCTTCTGAAAGTTCGGGCGCGTGGTTGTATTTGGACAGGTGGTGTTGCAGGATGAAATCCATCGCCTGTTGCGCTTGAGCCAAGGTTTCAGACAGCATGGTATCGGCGGCGAGAATCAGTTGTTCCAAACGTGAAGGACGGGTGGTGTCGTAGTAGATGCCGATATCGTCATAGACGATGGAATAGGGCGGATAACCGGAGACGCCCAGTCCGAGCGAGCGTAAAAAACCGTCTTCCAATGCAATAAAGGGAAGCCGGTGTTCAGCGGCGAAAGTACGCGCTTTGTGTGTCGTCGGGCGCAAACCCCAGCCGACGACAGTCTCTGTACCTTTTCCATCTTTGCAGATATGAAACTCAGGCAATAGGGTGGAGAGATGGGGAATTTTGCGGATGCCGCGAGAGGGAATGTAGGCGTTTTTCACAATGCGTTTTCGTCGATTATTGTTATTAATAGATTGTAGGCCGTCTGAAAAGAGGAGCATTCTTTCAGACGGCCTGAATTATTTTTAAAACTTTTTAAAACGTGACTGCTTCAGCCAATACTTTGCCGGCCAAGTCTTTAGGCGACAGATTCGGCTCGCCTTGCAGCGGCCAGTCGATACCGACGGTCGGATCATTCCAAATCAGCGAGTGTTCGGCTTTGGGGTTGTAATAGTCTGTGCATTTATAGACGAACTCGGCTTCATCGCTCAGTACATAGAAGCCGTGAGCGAAACCTTCGGGTACCCACAGTTGGCGTTTGTTTTCTGCAGACAAGATCTCGCCTACCCATTTGCCGAAAGTAGGGGAGTCTTTACGCATATCGACGGCCACGTCGAATACTTCGCCGACAACCACGCGCACGAGTTTGCCTTGTGTGTTTTCAGTTTGATAGTGCAGGCCGCGCAATACGCCTTTGCTGGATTTGGAGTGGTTTTCCTGCACGAAGGTGCGGTCGCAGACTTGGGTCTTGAACCACTCGTCGCGGAAAGTTTCCATAAAAAAGCCGCGCGCATCGCCGAAGACTTGCGGCTCAAGCAGTTTTACGTCAGGAATGGCGGTATCAATGATGTTCATTGTTTTATCTTTCATCTAAAGGCCGTCTGAAAAGTTTCAGACGGCCTCAAACATTATTTTTTCAACAGGCGCAGCAAATATTGGCCGTATTGGTTTTTCGCCATCGGGCGCGCCAGCTCTTCCAGTTTTTCATCGGAAAGCCAACCGTTGCGCCAAGCAATTTCTTCCAGGCAGGCGATTTGCAGGTCTTGGATGTTTTGTACGGTTTGGACGAATGAAGCGGCTTCGTGCAGGCTCTCGTGGGTGCCGGTGTCCAACCATGCGAAACCGCGTCCTAAAAGTTGAACCGACAATGAACCGTCTTCCAAATACATTTGGTTGAGGTCGGAAATTTCCAATTCGCCGCGGGCGGACGGTTTGATTTGTTTGGCGAACTCGACGACGCGTTGGTCGTAGAAGTACAAGCCGGTTACCGCCCAATCGGATTTGGGCTGTTGCGGTTTCTCTTCGATAGACAGGGCGTTGAAGTTTTCGTCAAATTCAACCACGCCGAAACGCTCGGGGTCTTTGACTTGATAGCCGAATACGGTTGCGCCGTGGGTCTTGGCGGCGGCCTGTTTCAATGTTTGCGTAAATGATTGGCCGTAGAAAATATTATCGCCCAAAACCAAGCAAACATTGTCGTTGCCGATAAATTCTTCGCCGATGATAAATGCCTGTGCCAAGCCGTCCGGACTGGGTTGCACGGCATAACTGATGGAAATGCCGAAATCGCTGCCGTCGCCGAGCAGGCGTTTGAAAGAGGCGTTGTCTTCAGGCGTGGTAATGACCAAAATATCGCGGATTCCTGTCAGCATCAATACGGACAGGGGATAGTAAATCATGGGCTTGTCGTACACGGGCAGCAGCTGTTTGGATACCCCGCGCGTGATGGGGTAGAGGCGAGTGCCGCTGCCGCCGGCAAGGATAATGCCTTTCATGGGTTTTCTCCTGAGTAGTGTGTGTTTGCGTGATTTTCAGACGGCCTAATATGGGAACAGGCCGTCTGAAAACTTATTTTCCGGTGCCTAAACGCTCTAAACGGTAGCTGCCGTTCAATACGTTTTGCCACCAGGTTTTGTTGTCCAAATACCATTGCACTGTTTTGCGGATGCCGGATTCGAATGTTTCTTGAGGTTTCCAGCCCAGCTCCCTGCCGATTTTGGCAGCGTCGATGGCATAGCGTACGTCATGGCCGGGACGGTCTTGTACGAAAGTAATCAAATCTTCATAACGTGCCACGCCGGCCGGTTTTTCAGGAACAAGCTCTTCCAGCAGGGTACAGATGGTTTTGACGACTTCAATATTGGCTTTTTCATTGTGGCCGCCGATATTGTAGGTCTCGCCGACAACACCTTCGGTAACAACCTGATACAGCGCGCGCGCGTGGTCTTCGACAAACAGCCAGTCGCGGATTTGCATACCGTCGCCGTAAACGGGCAGCGGTTTGCCGTCAAGCGCGTTCAGAATCATCAAAGGAATGAGTTTTTCCGGAAAATGGTAAGGGCCGTAGTTGTTGGAACAGTTGGTTACGATGGTCGGCAAACCGTAAGTACGCAGCCATGCACGGACGAGGTGGTCGCTGGACGCTTTAGAAGCAGAGTAGGGGCTGGACGGCGCGTATGGCGTGGTCTCGGTAAACAAATCGTCTGTGCCGTGCAAATCGCCATAGACTTCATCGGTAGAAATATGGTGAAAACGGAAGGCTTCGCGCTTTTCAGACGGCATTTGTTGCCAGTAGGCGCGGGCTGCTTCAAGCAGATTGAATGTACCGACGATATTGGTTTGGATAAATTCGCCTGCCGAATCGATAGAGCGGTCGACATGGCTTTCCGCAGCCAAGTGCATCACGGCATCAGGCTGGTGTTGTGCGAATACGCGGTCGAGTTCGGCGCGGTCGCAAATATCCACTTGTTCAAAAGCATAGCGAGGATTATTGGCTACCTCAGTCAAAGATTCCAAATTGCCGGCATAAGTCAGCTTATCGACATTGACGACAGAGTCTTGGGTGTTTTGGATAATATGACGGACAACGGCAGAACCGATAAAGCCCGCGCCGCCGGTAACAAGGATTTTTTTCATAAGTTTCAGAGGATAGTCAAAATAATATAAACGGATTATAGCAGACAGAAAGTGTGTTTTTCAGATAAAGAGGCCGTCTGAAAACATCTCTTTCAGACGGCCTGTATCAGGTCAACTTAATCGTCGTAGCCATTTGGATTGTTGCTGACCCAACGCCATGAGTCTTCCATCATCTGCGCCAAATCGCGTTTGGTTTCCCAACCGGTCTGCGCTTTGGTGTAGGCGGGATCGGCGTAGAAACAGGCCAAATCGCCATCACGACGCGGTTTGATTTGGAACGGAATGGTCAAACCGGAGGCTGCCTCAAAGGCACGGATGATTTCCAATACCGAATAAGCACGTCCCGAACCCAAATTAAACAGGTGTACACCCGAAACATCGCTTTTCGCCTGCATTGCCGCCACATGGCCTTCCGCCAAATCCATCACATGGATATAGTCGCGCATACCCGTACCGTCTGGGGTAGGATAGTCATCGCCGAAAACCGACAATTGCGGCAGCTTGCCTGAAGCCACTTGGCAGATATAAGGCAGCAGATTGTTTGGGATACCGTTTGGCTGCTCGCCGATCAAACCGCTTTCATGTGCACCGATAGGGTTGAAATAGCGCAACAAAATCACGCTCCAACGCGGATCGGCCTTTTGGATATCCGTCAAAATGCGCTCCACCATAGACTTAGACGTGCCGTAAGGGCTGGTCGTATCCCCCGGTTGCATATCTTCCGTATAAGGTACTTTACCCGGATCGCCGTAAACCGTAGCAGATGAGCTGAACGCAATCTTAAATACGCCGGCACGCGCCATTTCTTCAGCCAAAACCAAACTGCCCGACACATTGTTGTCATAGTATTTCATTGGTTTGGCCACGCTTTCACCGACTGCCTTCAAGCCGGCAAAATGGATGACAGCATCAATATCGTGTTCCGCAAAGATTTGACGCAACACTTCACGATTACGGATATCCCCTTGGTAAAAAGGCACAGACTTGCCGGTAATCTTTTCCAAGCGCGGGAGGATGTTGGCAGACGAATTGCACAAATTGTCCAAAATCACGGCATTAAAGCCTGATTTCAACAGGGAAACAACGGTATGAGAACCGATAAAACCGGTACCGCCGGTGATAAGAATAGTCATTGGTTTTCCTTAATTAAAATTGTGTTTGGAAGTCGTGAAATCGGTTGGCTGAAAATACAAACACGCTTTCAGATGGCCTGGTGTAAGTGTTGTCAAAGAGGGATTGCTTTATTTGGATATTGTATATTTAGTTACCTGAAAAGTAAAAAAATATGGGATAATCACAGTGTTATGCACAGAGTGCAAAGCGTTATCATTTCAATTTTAATAAAAGGATCTTACCATGTCAGTATCTAACGAAGTTTTGGCGTTGATTTCACAAGTTGCACAAAAACAAGTGTCAGCAAATGAAGAATTGTTGTCTACAGGACTTATTGATTCTGTGAGCGCAATGGATTTGGTTATGGCCATCAAACAAAAATTTGATGTTGATTTGCCGTTTGAGCAACTGGTTGATATTTTGGCAAACTCAGCCAATATCATTCAATATGTTGAAAATAATTACAAAGGCTAAATCATGAAACAATTAAATGAATTCCAAAATCTTGATGATTTTTTGGAATACCGTTTCAGCCAAACTTCGGGAAAAGCGTTAGTTAATGATACTCAAGAATGTTCTTGGGAAGAGTTGCGCGTAAAAATAGCCGCATTTATCGAGGCTTACAAAAGCATAGCAGATATTACCAAAAACATTCCTCTGGTGTTGCACGGCCATAAAGAAATTGATTTTGCAGTGGCAATTTATGCCTGCTTATTAAACAAAATCCCTTTTATTCCGGTGGATAGTATTTATCCTGAAAGCCGTCTGAACAATATCTGCCAACTGTCGAAAGCACGCTTTGTATACCGTTCGGCAACGCAAACTTTTGAAAAGCAGACTGACGAAGAAGTAGAGCTGGCTGAAAAAGATTTGGCTTACATCATGTTTACTTCAGGAACAACCGGCGCACCTAAGGGTGTGCAAATCGGTCGTGAAGCCGTGTTTAACCTGATGAAATGGATGAAAGAGCAGCTTAATTTAGCCGCACCTAATGTATTCATGAATCAGGCTCCGTTTGCGTTTGATTTGTCAATGTACGAAATCTTTGGCAACTTGGCTTACGGCGGTTGCATTGTCATGAACAGTCGTGATGCTATTTCTAATCCTGCCACCTGGATTGATTTTTTGGCCAAACAACAAATTACTACCTGGGTTTCCACGCCTTCTTTTGCCATGCAGCAGCTGCTTAACCCTAAATGTAGTCAAGCTACTTTACCGAGTTTGAAAGAATTTTTGTTCTGCGGCGAAAAACTTGGCAAACCAGTAGTAAATATGATTTTTCAAAAATTTCCCGGTGTCCGTGTTATCAATACCTATGGTCCGACTGAAGCTACTGTAGCAACAACTTACGTTGATATTACACCTGATATGCTGGCGGCAGAAGAAGAGTTGCCTGTAGGCGTTGCCGTGCTTAATTCCAAATTAGAGATTGTTGACGAAGAGATTTGGATTAGCGGTAACCATGTGATGCGTGGCTATCTGAACAACGAAACTGAAAATGCCAAACGCTTGGTAGTACACAGTGCAGATAACCGTACTTATAAAACAGGTGACTACGGTTTTGAAAAAAATGGATTGTTCTATGTACAAGGCCGTAAAGACGAGCAGATTAAGCTCAATGGCTACCGTATCGAACTTTCAGAAATTGAAGAAAAAATTCTTAACCTTAAAGAATTTGCCTTTGATACTGTGGCAGTAGTAGCTTTGAAGCGCAACACAGGCGCAGTATTGCGTTTGGTGTGTTTCTATACAGCCAAGCAAAGTGCAGATACTCAGGCGATCAAAGACGCATTAGTACAAAATTTACCGTCTTACATGATGCCGTCTGAATTTATTCACATTGATGAAATTCCAGTCAGCACCAACCACAAAACCGACAAAAAAGCATTGTTGGAAAAATATCAGCAGGGTTTATAAAATGGATTTATATCAAATTCAGCAAAACATCTTACGAAAAGCCAAGATTGATCCTCAAAAGGTTAACGCTTGGATTTATAACAATCAAAGTATAGTGTTTGATTTTCTGTTGAACGACTATTTTGTCAGCGTCAGTTATACGGCAGTAGGACAAACCTTTAACTTTATTGAGCGTAATAAGAGCAAAATTTCTAAGATTTCCGGCTTCCATAAATTTCTGAAATATATTTCAGAAATTTATGGAAGTTACCCACAATCGGTTAATCAAGAAAAGACAGTATTGTCTTTTAAATTTGCTGAAGCCGATTGGGCAAAAATCGAGGATAAATTTAGTGAGATTTTAGAAGTTACTTCCATTTATCTTGGCAGCGAACTGTGCTACATCCTGAATGTTGAAAAAAATAAAGGCATTAATTTAGCTGAGTACTTGGATAAGCCGGAAGTTGAATACATTGGTGTTAAAGGCGACAGTAATGAGTTTTTCCTAAGCTATGCTCGGAATCATGGTCTAAGTGATTATGTTTATGAGCTAAATAATAGAGGCTTTTTAGCTGTCGAACACAAAATGGGTGTAAGTGTGTTCCGTCGCGTGAACAAGCACAGTTATAAAGATCTTTTGGCTTATTTCCCAGACTCTTTCCATGAGTTGGAAAATGTCATTTATACTGTTGAAGCACCGAAAGTATTGAGTGCCAACAAGAAAAACCTATTGGTGTTGTTCTCTTATACCAATAAGAGCAATGAGAATATGGTTGACCGTTATTATAGCCACCCATTTCCATTTATCAGCAACAGCATCATGCCAAATACTTATATCATCCGTATGGCTGATGTATCAGACGCGTTTGGCAGTCACGGTTTGAATACAAAGTTTGATGAAAATATCGAAGACAATATCCAGCGTTTCATTAAGAGCCTGATGAATATTTATGGCGTAGATAAGAAAAACGTAGTCATTTGCGGCGCATCATCAGGCGGTACAGGGGCGGTATATCACGGCTTAATTGGTGGGTACAAAACCTTTGCAATCGACCCATTTTTGGGCAACCATAAATACTATGGTGGCAAAGATCCATTGTATCTGCACTCTATCCGTACGCCGATTTTGGAGACTTTCAAAAAGCTACCGGATGTAATTGATCATAACCTTGAAAATCAAGTGGTCATTTCATCGGCTAAAGTATCAGAGTTTTATCCGGATATTAAAGAGCTGAAAGAAGCATTGCCTACAGTTGTATTATGTGAATTCGACTTTGAAAAAATTCAAAAGCACATAGATTTTTCAGGCAACACAGTATTCTTGTCCAATACCATTATCAATAATTTGCTGTTGGACATCCATATTACTGATTCGGACATTAATCTGAATTAAAATATGAAGTAGATATATGGTAGCTTGATTAGTGTATTAACAGTAAAGGCCGTCTGAAAACATAAAAGTTTTCAGACGGCCTTTTTTAAGATAAGACAGAAATTACTCTAAACAAGCCAATTGTTTTTTCAGACACTCAGCCTGTAATGCCTTGTCACCTTTAGCTTCGGCTATTTCAGCTGCCAGTTTCCAATATGCTGCTGTGTCTTGTAGAGAGAGACTGTCAAAATAACGTTGTGCTGCCTGATGGTTTTTCAGACGGCATAAAGCAGTTGTATAAAGATACATCGTTTCCGGTGAGGTTTGTGCAAAATCAGCCAATATTTTGGTGACAGACTCCCAATCTTGGTTTTGGGCAAGTTTTTCAGCTTCATACAAGGCCAAAGACGGATTCTCAGGATATTTTTGGCGCAGTTGGGCCAATAGATATCCTTCGCCGTCAGTGTTGCCGGTAGCGTACATTTTTTTCAGATAATCGATTGTTAAATCTTCAGGAATTAAGAGCAGATTTTCTTCAAAGGCACGGTTAAGCTGGGTAAATAGTTTTTCAGAATCACCGCGTAATTTTGCCAGTCTTGCAATCGCGATACGGCAACTTGGATCATTCTGAGTATGGTTTTCAAAAGCAACCAAAAACTGATGCGCGCCTTGTAAGTTACCAAGTTTCATGCAGAGGTAAGAAGCCAATAGCTCGGGTTTGAGATAGCCTTTTTCGCGATCATCCAAGCCATCAATATACGTTTTCAGTAAAGCCAATGCTACAAAATAATTCTGCTCCGATAGCTTTTGTGCTACGGCTAACAAAGGTTGATATGAGTCGGATAAGTCTGTACCTATCCGGGCAAACAGTTTTTCAGACGGCCTTTTTGCTTGATGAAACGAGGCTGCAAGCAATGCGACAAGTAAATCATTTTGCGTTCCTATATGCTTGTTTTCAGCAAAAAATTCCGCCCCTTTAACGGCATTACCAATATATAAGTCCATTTTCGCATGCCAGTAACCTGCGGTATCGGGATAATCAGGTAACAGGTTTTGCAAAGTGTCAAACTGGTTGCTTTCAAATAAAGCGTTCAGATAGCGATGGCGATAATCAGCTGTTTCTTCCGCATTCAGACGGCCTGTATCAAGCAGAGTTTGGATACGGGTTGCTGCCAAGTCCCATGCATGAAGTTTCTCAGCTTGGGTAATCATATTCTGAATAATAGGCAGATTATCTGTAGTGTCAGGTTGGTCAAGTGCTGTAATAGACTGATAGACACGCTCACAATTATTCGAATCCCTAAATTGGAATGTTTTGTCGATACGTTTTTGATATAAATCAGGTACTTTAGCTTGATTGTTTACTAGATCTTTTAATGCTGCCAGAAGTTCTGTTTCATTATAAGCAACTGCACCAAAACCATCTCGGTTATAGTCAAAATAACCTTTTTGATAGGTGTGATTTCCACTGGAGAATACTTCATCATAATCGAATTGATAATACAAAATAGCTTTATTTAAGTAGGCTACATCAAATGCAACAGATGAATAGTCTGTAATCAAGATGCTAGTATTTTGGAAGACGGATTGGATGTTACCTTCTGAATAGCTATAGATCTTAATAAAGTCAGGTACAGTGAACTCATCCATGTATTCCTGAATACTTGGATGTGGTGCAAAGACGATTTGATAACCTTGATCATTCAGTTCTTTTAATATGGCATGATTCATGAAACCATGCCAATGTCTGGCATAGTTAGTTTTCATGAAATCAGGGTTTCTTGTTCGTTCTGTACCTGAAATATATGTGCCTACAATGGAGCTACGCCATGTTGGCATAATTAAAATCTGCTTAGATTCGGTATTGTTATTGATAAGTAAACGGTCATAACGAGGGAAGCCTGTCAGTTTAACTTCTTTTTTACCAAATTTATAAGCAGTCGTATTGTCCACAATAGAATGGTATTCTGGATTTGTCGCTGTAACGAAACAAGCAATTTTTTTGGTATTTAACCAACCTGATAAATCATCTTTCGTAATGCCATGTTGTAAAAAGACGTAGTCTTTATCTAATAGGGAATTATCTTTGAAATAATGTGTGATATATCCATCAACATGACTACTGATGATTTTTGCGCAGTCTTTTAATTTACTCTCAAATGCAGATGAGCCAAATTCAAGCAAATTAAACCCATCTTGTTCGAGCCTTTTCCAATCAGAGGAGGTTTTTTTCAGGGCAAAATAAATATCTTGTTCTGGATGATTTTCACTAATATAACGATATAAGTGTTCTGCATTATCATCGGCCTGATTGTCCCTATCCATTAAAATCCAGTCATTCGATTTAACCGTGGATTTTTGTTTGAATGAAGTGAATACTGCTTCGATTGGTAGTTTGTCAAATTGTTTTCCTGAGAATGTTAATTTGGCTCTTTTACCGGCTAAAAAAAGTTCTAAATCGCCCATGTCGTGACAAGGAAGCCATGTGCGGTATTCTTTAGTGTATAAACTGCCTAGAAAGTCATAGACAACTTCTTTTTGGTATTTAGGGAATATTTCCTTACCATTGATTACCCATTGTTCAACAATTGGAAAATTTGAAAAATATTTCACCAAAATCTGTTTCTTTTTCAAATCAAAATCTTCAATATAAGCAATTTGGCTTTTAGGTGCTGTATTTTTAAATAAACCGAGCAGAGCTACTTTTTGGAAAAACCATGTCCCTGCTAAATTAAAGCGAAGAATCGTTGCTTCATCAATATATGAAAACATTTCATGTAATAAGGCAACGAAATGTTTTTTTTGCTCTTCACTTAGGTGTGACAATGCTGCAGGTTTATTTACGATACGACCAAAATACCAGATGATATGGTATAGGACGATTCTTTGAATATGCTCAGGGACTTTTCCAAATTTCATTTTGGCTGTTTTCAAAATTTCAATACAGCCTTTTTCAATTACCCTAGAAAATAGTAATGGATTGTTCCATGCTCCATCTAACGTGGACGAACCATCAGAACGTTTTCGATAAAAATAACTGATTTTTGACAGAAAAGCAGCATTAGTTGAGGCATCAGTATTTAGAATATAATCGGTAACAAATTTTGCATCTTCAAAGCTAGGTTTCATTGCCTCATCAAAATAAATATGTGCATTACGGATATTATCAATTTTGAAAAAAGCAGTACTTGCAGATAATTGTAGGTGATCTTTTAGATTAGATAATGGAAGGATAATATCCCCTTTAGCAAAACGATATTTTAAGGGGTGTGTATCTTTCACCATGTCTTTATCTTCAAAGTAGAATACTAATGGGCAACCTACTATGCTAATGTTGGCATTATTACTTAAGAAGTTATCTGTCTTGTAGAAGTAATCAGAAGAAACAAAGTCATCTGGATCTATGAATGTTACCCATTCGGTTTCAACATGTTGTAAACCCAGATTGCGTGCCGAGGCCTGGCCGCCATTTTCTTTGTAAAAATAATGGATATTTTGGGGAAACTTGGCTTGCCATCGTTTGATGATTTCTGCCGAATGGTCGGTTGACCCATCATCTACTAGAATGATTTGAATGTATTTTTTGAAATTCAAGCTTTGTTTGACGATGCTGTCAAAGTATTCATCAAGGTATTTTTCGACGTTATAAACGGCTGAAACGATTGTAAATTGATTATTACCTTCGTATTTTAAGGGAAGGTATTTTTTGAGTTTCATTACGCGTTTGGCGTACATGTCGCGGAAAAAGAGTTTAGGGTCTCGTAAGAGCTTCCGAAATTTTTTATTGTTCATTTTTTTTAACCTTTTATTTTTATTTGGTTTTGAAGTAATTTTCCAGCATTTGAATCAGTTTGTCCTGGTAGTTTTCAATCTGTTGCTGGCTGTGAAAATCGTTGGCACAAAAAGAGTGTGGCTGCCGCCCATTTTTTTTATTTTCCAAGAGCTTGATATATTGGGCAGGCGCTTTGTTGGAGCGGATATTAAAATAATAACATATTTCATTACCTACTGTAGATTTCCTGTTTAAAAACATCAGCCAAGGTACGAGGAAGGTGGCAAGGTTGAGATCGTGGTTAGAACGGAAACGGTTGGATAAAAAGGCTTCAATCTCAGTACGGTAGTGTTGCCAAGCAAATTGAAAGCTGCTTTTATGCAGTGGAATATAGGTGTGTACTAACGGACGGTCGATGTGGCAGTCGTAGTGCTGTTGTAATAGTGTGATGCAGTTTTTTGAGGCGGAAAGAGTGGGTGTGTCGGTTCCTCTTTCGGACATTTGTTTTAGGCTTTTGTCTGCAATAAAAAGTGAAGCAATCCCGTTGGCGTGAAAAAAATGTTCCTTCGGTAATGGTCGGGCAACAAATACATCATCGTTAAAATAGATGAAGTGTTCATTTAGATTAGGAATGTTGTGCAAGTGTGCTTCGATTACATGCGAATTGAAGGTGGGCAGGTATTGCGGGTCAATGATTTGACTGTGATCTATTATGCTGACATTGGGATAGTCGGCAGGATTGAGCCAGTCGGGGCGTTGGTTGTCGGTAATGATGTAGATATGGTTGACCCACGACAGGAAGGTGCGCACGCTGTGAAGTGAATAGTAAAGTTCGTTGTGGTTGCTGAAACGGGCTTCGTCATTATTGTGGAGTGCGTTTTGTTCGGCAGTAGGGCTATGTTGGCGCCGACGTTTCTGCCATTTGGGATCTTGGTTATTTACCCATGTGAAAACGACATCAACTTTAATAGGGGGAAGGTCGATACTATTTTCAATTTCGGCTAAATACAGGCTGTTGTCGATAATGACCGGTTCGTCAGACTCTGTTGTACGCTGTTCGGCGTTTCGGACAGGGTATCTTTTGTTGAGATAGTCGCGGAAGAATACACCTGGTTGTCGAATCAGTTTTTTAAGTTTTCTCATGACGGTATTCGCTGTAATGTGATGTCTTTTGATGCTTATGTCAGGTTTTCAGACGGCCTAATATTTCATCAGGTGTTATAATGGCTGTGCGTAATTAAAAGTATAGTGAGATTTAATCAATGTTGAAAGCAGAATGTCTTACCCGCAGGGGCATGTTATTGTTGTGTGTCAGTCTGTTGGCTGCATGCTCTTCTCTTCCTACTTCCGGCCCAAGTACACGAAATGTTGTTGCTTTGGGGCAACAGTCGGCTACAGCCGAAGTGCCAGAGGTGGAGTTGATTGATGTGAATGGTGCGGTAGCTCAGTCGCTATATCAAGCGCAAGTTAATCAGTCATTTGCTCAGTTGGGCGATGGTACATCATCAATAGGGGCTATCAATATAGGTGATGTGCTGGACATTACGATTTGGGAAGCTCCTCCGGCTGTGTTGTTCGGCGGAGCTTTGTCGTCTACCGGTTCGGGTAATGCGCAGCAAACGAAGCTGCCTGAACAGATGGTCAGCTCTGCAGGTACGATTTCTGTGCCGTTTATTGGCGATGTGTCTGTCCTTGGTAAAACACCGGTTCAGGTGCAAAACATTATTAAAGGCCGTCTGAAAAAAATGGCAAACCAGCCGCAGGTAATGGTGCGCATGGTGCAAAACAATGCGGCGAATGTATCGGTTATCCGCGCGGGTAACAGTGTGCGTATGCCTTTGACGGCTGCAGGCGAGCGTGTGTTGGATGCGGTGGCTGCCGTGGGCGGTTCGACTGCGAATGTTCAGGATACGAACGTACAGCTGACACGTGGCAATGTTGTCAGAACGATTGCTTTGGAAGACTTGGTGGCGCATCCGCGTCAAAATATTTTGTTGCGCCGCGGTGATGTAGTCACAATGATTACTAATCCAAGCACGTTTACGTCTATGGGTGCGGTCGGTCATACGCAGCAGATTGGTTTCTCTGTGAAGGGCTTATCTTTGGCTGAGGCTGTGGGACGTATGGGCGGTCTGCAGGATTATAGTGCAGATGCGCGCGGCGTATTTGTATTCCGTTATGCGCCTTTGTCCGAGCTGCCTCCTGAGAAACAATCTAAATGGGTTGAAAAGGGTTATGGCGATCGTGCGGAGATTCCTGTGGTCTACCGTTTGAACCTGGCAGATGCGAATTCTATGTTTTGGATGCAGCGTTTCCCTGTGAAGGATAAGGACGTGGTGTACGTATCGAATGCACCGATGGCCGAAGTACGCAAGTTCTTGTCATTTGTGTTCTCGCCTGTGGTTAGCGGTGCGAACAGTATTAATAATTTAGTGAACTGATGGGGAAAATAATGTCTGAGCAAGTTTCTGCAAATGTGGATGTGAAACCGGAACAACCGGCTCCCGAAAAGAAAAAGGCCAAAAAGTCTTGGTTGCGTAAGATTAATCCGTTGCTTTGGGTAACGGTTATCGTGCCGACTTTGTGTTCCGGTGTGTATTACGGACTATTTGCTTCTGATCAGTTCACATCCCAGTCCAGCTTTGTGGTGCGTTCTCCTAAAAGCCAATCGTCTTTGAACGGCTTGGGCGCTATTTTGCAGGGGTCTGGTTTCTCTCGTGCGCAAGACGATATTTATACCGTGCAGGAATATATGCAGTCGCGTTCGGCTTTGGACGCGTTGCGTAAGAAAATGCCCGTTCGTGATTTTTATGAAAAAGAAGGCGACATTTTCAGCCGTTTTAATGGTTTTGGCCTGCGTGGCGAGGATGAAGCGTTTTATCAATACTACCGCGATAAGGTATCCATCCATTTTGACTCTGTCTCAGGCATTTCTAATTTGAGCGTTACATCTTTCAATGCCGGTGAATCTCAAAAGATCAATGATGCTTTGCTCAAACAGGGTGAGGTATTGATCAACCAGCTGAACGAACGTGCGCGTCAGGATACGATTCGTTATGCTCAGGAAGTGGTCAATTCGGCTGAAGAGAAAGTTAAAGAAGCTTCGGCTCAATTGACAAAATTCCGTGTGTCCAACGGTATTTTTGACTTGAAGGCGCAATCCGATGTGCAAATGGGTTTGGTATCCAAATTGCAGGACGAGTTGATTGTCATTCAAACTCAGCTTGACCAGGTAAAAGCCGTTACGCCTGAAAACCCGCAAATTCCAGGTTTGATTGCGCGTGAAAAGAGCTTGCGTAAAGAAATCTCGCAACAAATGAAAGCGATTTCCGGCGGTGGCGAGGGTTCGTTGTCCAATCAGGCGGCGGAATATCAGCGCGTGTATTTGGAAAACGAATTGGCTGAGAAACAATTGGCTGCAGCGATGACTTCTTTGGAAAGTGCGAAAGCGGAAGCAGATCGTCAGCAATTGTATTTGGAAGTGATTTCCCAGCCGAACAAACCTGACTTGGCGCATGAACCAAACCGTCTGTACAACATTGTGGCAACGTTTGTCATCGGTTTGATTGTCTATGGCATTGCCGTGTTGCTGTCTGCAAGTATCCGTGAGCATAAAAACTGATGAAAGAGCTACATAAAACATCGTTTTTGGAGTCGCTGCTTATCCAAAAAAGGGTAATCGGCGCGCTCTTAATGCGTGAAATTATTACTCGCTACGGTCGTAATAACATTGGTTTTTTGTGGTTATTTGTCGAACCTTTGCTGCTGACTTTGGTTATGGTGTTGATGTGGAAGTTTTTCCGCATGCACAACGTGTCGGCTTTGAATATCGTGGCTTTCACGCTGACAGGCTATCCGATGATGATGATGTGGCGTAATGCCTCTAATCGCGCCATCGGTTCGATTGCGGCCAACACAAGCCTGCTGTATCACCGAAATGTACGTGTTTTAGATACCATTTTTGCGCGTATGTTGTTGGAGATTGCCGGTGCCACCATTGCGCAGGTTGTGATTATGGCTGCATTGGTCGTCATCGGCTGGATTGATGTACCGGCAGATATTTTCTATATGTTGTTGGCTTGGCTTTTGATGGCAATGTTTGCCGTTGGATTGGGGCTGGTCATCTGTTCGGTGGCGTTTCACTTTGAGCCGTTTGGCAAAGTTTGGAGTACCATCAGTTTTGTGATGATGCCTTTGTCCGGCGTGTTTTTCTTCGTACACAACCTGCCTCAGCAGTTGCAACACTATGTGCTGATGCTTCCGATGGTGCATGGTACAGAAATGTTCCGTGCCGGATATTTTGGTAACAGCGTTACGACTTACGAAAATCCTTGGTATATTTTGTTGTGTAATTTAGTTTTGCTGCTGCTTGGTTTGGCGATGGTGGCGAGATTCAGCAAAGGGGTTGAGCCGCAATGATTTCAGTTGAACACGTTTCCAAACGCTATCTGACCCGCCAAGGTTGGCGGACAGTCTTGCACGATATCAACTTCAAAATGGAGAAGGGCGAGAAAATCGGTATTCTCGGCCGCAACGGTGCAGGTAAATCGACGCTCATCCGTTTGATCAGTGGCGTTGAGCCGCCGACCACGGGTGAAATCAAGCGGACGATGAGTATTTCTTGGCCTTTGGCATTCTCCGGTGCGTTTCAAGGCAGCCTGACCGGTATGGACAATTTGCGTTTCATCTGCCGGATTTACAATGTCGATATCGATTATGTGAAGAACTTTACCGAAGAGTTTTCCGAGCTAGGGCAATATCTTTACGAGCCGGTTAAGCGTTATTCTTCAGGTATGAAGGCGCGTTTGGCATTTGCTTTGTCGTTGGCGGTAGAGTTTGATTGCTATCTGATTGACGAAGTGATTGCGGTTGGCGACTCGCGCTTTGCCGATAAATGTAAGTACGAGTTGTTTGAAAAGCGCAAAGACCGTTCCATCATTTTGGTGTCGCACAGCCACAGCGCCATGAAGCAATATTGCGATAATGCGATGGTGCTGGAAAAAGGGCATATGCACCAGTTTGAAGATATGGACAAAGCCTACGAATATTATAATTCGCTGCCTTAAAGCGATTGTTTTTTAAATCAGGCCGTCTGAAATTTCAGACGGCCTGTCCGTTGGAATTCTATTGATGAACATTACTCAAATCCTCTCCCAAGAACTCTCCGCCACTGCCGCGCAAATCAATGCTGCGATTGAGCTTTTAGATGATGGCGCAACCGTACCTTTTATCGCGCGTTACCGTAAAGAAGCTACAGGCGGGCTAGATGATACGCAGCTGCGCCAGCTTGCCGAGCGGTTGCAATATCTGCGCGAATTGGAAGAGCGCAAAACCGTTGTTTTAAAAAGCATTGAAGAGCAAGGCAAGCTTTCAGACGACCTCAGGGCGCAAATTGAAGCCGTCGACAACAAAACCGCGCTGGAAGACCTGTATCTGCCCTACAAACCCAAACGCCGCACCAAAGCGCAAATCGCACGCGAACACGGTTTGCAGCCGCTGGCGGACGTGTTGCTTGCTGAGCAGCCGCAGGATGTTGAAGCCGCCGCACAGGACTACCTGAACGAAAACGTCCCTGACGTAAAAGCCGCGTTGGACGGCGCGCGCGCGATTCTGATGGAGCAGTTTGCCGAAGACGCAGAACTCATCGGCACGCTGCGCGATAAGTTGTGGAACGAAGCCGAAATCCACGCGCAAGTCGTTGAAGGCAAAGAAACCGAAGGCGAAAAATTCAGTGATTATTTCAACCACCGCGAACCCGTCCGCACCATGCCCAGCCACCGCGCGCTGGCGGTTTTGCGCGGCCGCAACGAAGGCATTTTGAACATCGCGCTCAAATACCAGCCCGACGACACGCCGATTACGCAGCGAAGCGAATACGAGCAAATCATCGCCCGCCGTTTCAAGGTTTCAGACGGCCACAAATGGCTGCGTGATACCGTGCGCCTGACTTGGCGCGCAAAAATCTTTTTGTCGTTGGAACTTGAAGCCCTAGGCCGTCTGAAAGAAGCCGCCGACACCGACGCGATTACCGTGTTCGCCCGCAATCTCAAAGACTTGCTGCTCGCCGCGCCCGCCGGACGGCTGACCACGCTGGGTCTCGACCCCGGCTACCGCAACGGCGTGAAATGCGCCGTAGTGGACGACACGGGCAAGCTGTTGGATACCGTCATCGTCTATTTGCATCAAGAAAACAATATGTTGGCAACGTTGTCGCGCCTGATTAAACAACACGGCGTGAAACTTATCGCCATCGGCAACGGCACCGCCAGCCGCGAAACCGACAAAATCGCGGGCGAACTGGTGGGCGGAATGCCGGAAATGGGGCTGCACAAAATCGTCGTTTCCGAAGCCGGCGCGTCGATTTATTCCGCGTCCGAACTGGCGGCGCGCGAGTTCCCCGACTTGGACGTTTCCCTGCGCGGCGCGGTGTCCATCGCCCGCAGGCTGCAAGACCCGCTCGCCGAGTTGGTCAAAATCGACCCCAAATCCATCGGCGTGGGGCAGTATCAGCACGACGTGAACCAAAGCCAGCTCGCCAAATCGCTGGACGCGGTGGTCGAAGACTGCGTGAACGCCGTCGGCGTGGACGTGAACACCGCCTCCGCCCCGCTCTTGGCGCGAATTTCCGGCTTAAATCAAACCCTTGCCCAAAACATCGTCGCCTACCGCGATGAAAACGGCGCGTTCGACAGCCGCAAAAAATTGCTGAAAGTACCGCGTTTGGGCGAAAAAACCTTCGAGCAGGCGGCAGGCTTTTTGCGGATTAACGGTGGCAAAGAGCCGTTGGACGCGAGCGCCGTCCACCCCGAAGCCTATCCTGTTGTCGCCAAAATGCTGGCGCAACAAGGCATTACCGCCGCCGAACTCATCGGCAACCGCGAGCGCGTGAAGCAAATCAAAGCCTCCGACTTCACCGACGAACGCTTCGGCCTGCCGACCATTCTGGACATCCTGTCCGAGCTTGAAAAACCCGGTCGCGACCCGCGCGGCGAGTTTCAGACGGCCTCATTCGCCGAAGGCATCCACGAAATCAGCGACTTGCAAGTCGGCATGATACTTGAAGGCGTGGTCTCCAACGTCGCCAACTTCGGCGCGTTCGTGGATATCGGCGTCCATCAAGACGGTTTGGTGCACATCTCCGCCCTGTCCAATAAATTTGTTCAAGACCCGCGCGAAGTCGTGAAAGCCGGAGATGTGGTGAAAGTGAAAGTGCTGGAAGTCGATGCTGCGCGTAAACGCATTGCACTCACCATGCGTTTGGATGACGAACCGGGCGGCACAGTCAAAGGCAACAGGCCGTCTGAAACCCGACATCAAGAACGCCGCGACCGCAAACCCCAACGCAACGACCGCGCCCCAACCAATTCGGCAATGGCGGATGCGTTTGCGAAGTTGAAGCGGTAAGGTAGAAAACCAATTGAAGGCCGTCTGAAAAGTGATGTTCAGACGGCCTTTATCGTATGAGGCGAATTAGATAATTAGTGGAATGGATATACTGATGCGCCCATTGAATGTTAACGATACATTTTGTAGTAGGCACATGCAAACAAGCGTATAGTTCCAAATATCACAAACCCATCATCACAACCTTAGGAGTTCAAACCATGAAACCTGTTTTGTTTGCCGTGCTGATTTCCTGTTTCTCCGTTGCTGCGTATGCAGCCTGTACCGACAGCCAGCAGCAGTGCGTGATTTATAAAAACGGCAATGTTGCGACAGAAGGCGGCTGTACGGTCAGTAAGTGCCAAAGTGCCGATGCGCAAGTGTTGAAATGGAAGCTGAAAAACGGCAAAGGCGTAACCGTGGAAATCGGAAAAAACGGTAAGGTTTTGGTGAACAAGAAACCGGGTGCGAAAGCGAACAACAGTAATGCGTCAGGCATGGGTTTGACATGCTATGCCGCCGATGCGGACAAACGCGAACAGTTCTGCTCGACCAATTATTGATTGGATTGTTGCTTTGATTAAAGGCCGTCTGAAAAGTGTTTCAGACGGCCTTGATGTTTATCTTTCCGATATTTTTTCATTGAGAAAGTCGATAAAGCTGCGTACTTTCGCACTGAGAAATGCCCTGTCGACATAGGTGGCGTTCAGTTGGTCTGTCCAGATGGTGTAATCGGGCAGAAGTTGGATCAATGTACCATCCTTCAATTCCTGCTGAACTGCCCAAAGGGGCTGATAGCCTATGCCTGCGCCTGCTTTAATCAGCTCGCGTATCATCAGTGTGTTGTCGCTGCGGATAACCGGGGAGAGATGGAGAATGGCTTTTTCTCCGGTAATGCGGTGGGTAATCTCCCAGTTTTGTTGACTGGTATAGGAAGGCAGGATGGCTTGATGCTGCATGACGGCTTCGGGCGTATCGGGTGTGCCGTGTCGGGCCAGATAGTCGGGAGCGGCAAGCAGGACGAACTCGATTTTGGCCAGCGGTTTGACGATCAGCGAAGGGGAGGGGGTTTTGGAAACGCGTAAGGCGAGGTCGAAACCTTCGGCAATGAGGTCGATATGGCGGTTGTCGAGGACGAGGTCAAGCGTGACTTTGGGATAACGCTGGCGGTATTCTGCTAGCCATGCGCTCATATTGCCACCTGCAAACCATAGGGGCATGGTAACGCGCAACATACCTTGCGGCGTGTCGGTACCGCCTGCCGCTTTTTGGGCAGCGGTGTCCAAGGTATCCAGCGCGTAGCTGCACTGGCGGTAGTATTCTTCGCCTGCTTCGGTCAGATGAAGGTTGCGGCTGTTGCGGTGTAAGAGCTTGGCTTGAATGGTGTTTTCCAGATGGCTGACGTGTTTGCTGGCCATGGCGGTGGAGATATCGAGCTGATCGGCGGCACGGGTAAAGCTGCCGCTTTGAACAACTTGGCGGAAAACTTTTAGGCTAAATAGGGTATCCATTATTTCTTATTAGGAAACGTTGTATCAATAATTCGAGTATATATCTCTTACTGGGAATTATCTATACTGCACTTATTGAAATTGCTCCATACCTCTTCAGGTAGCCATTAAAATAAGGATTATTAAGATGTCAGCCCTCAAATCATTCCAACCTGTTGTATTGTCTGTCTTGCGTATTGTTGCGGCGTATCTGTTTTTGCTGCATGGTACGGCCAAGTTTTTCAGTTTTCCGATGTCTATGGGCGGTGCGCCCGAAGGCTTGATGCTGGTGGCCGGTGTTTTGGAAATTGTCGGTGGTATCTTATTGATATTGGGCCTGTTTACGCGTCCGGCCGCGTTTGTTTTGTCCGGTCAGATGGCAGCCGCCTACTTTATGGCCCACGCGTCTTCTGGTAATGTTTTGTTCCCATTGGCCAACCATGGCGAATCTGCCGTTTTGTTCTGCTTCGTGTTCCTGTATCTGGCAGTAGTCGGTGGCGGAGCGTGGGCTTTGGATAACGCTTTTGGTAAAGATAAAGATTAATTTAAGGAAAAGATCATGACTTATTCTGTTTTGCAACAAGCTGCTGAAACCCGTCGTTCTATCTATGCATTGAGCAACACCCTGCCTCTGTCCAATGAGGAAGTAACCAAAATCATCGAACACGCCGTTTTGCATACGCCGTCTTCTTTCAATTCGCAATCTGCCCGAGTGGTCGTATTGTTTGGCGAAGAACATGCCAAAGTGTGGCATTTTGTTGAAGAAGCTTTGCGTGCAATTGTTCCTGCCGAGCAGTTTGAAGCCACTGCGCAAAAACTGAACTTGTTTAAAGCAGGCGCGGCGACAGTTTTGTTCTTTGAAGATCAAGATGTTGTCAAAGGCTTGCAAGAGCAGTTCCCATCTTATGCGGCCAACTTCCCGATCTGGGCGGATCAGGCAAATGCCATGGTTCAATATGCTGTGTGGACAACATTGGCGGCTGCCGGTATCGGCGCCAATCTACAACACTACAATCCACTGCCTGATGCGGCCATTGCCAAAGAATGGAACTTGCCGGAAAGCTGGTTGTTGCGTGCGCAAATGGTGATTGGCGGTATCGCGGCTTCAGCCGGTGAAAAAGCCTTCCAACCAATCGAAGGCCGTCTGAAAGTATTTGGCGCATAAGTGAAATGATGTGTTAAACAAAGGGCGCGATGTTTGCGCCCTTTTTGAAATAACAAAATTAAAAAGGCCGTCTGAAAACAGTTTCAGACGGCCTTTTATCTATGCCATAAAATCAACCGCGGCGCCAAGTCGTACCGCCGGCGTTGTCTTCCAGAATGATTTTGTGTTCGTTCAGAAGGTCGCGGATACGGTCGGATTCCGCCCAGTTTTTATCCGCACGTGCCTGTTTGCGGCGGGCGATCAAATCGTCGATTTCCTCGTTGGACAGGCCGTCTGAAACCGCGCCGCCTTGCAGAAACTCGGTCGGATCACGTTGCAGCAGGCCGATGATGCCACCCAAAGCTTTCAGGCAGCCGGCGAGGTGCGCATCATTGGTTTTGTTCACTTCGCCTGCCAGCTCAAACAACACGGCAACCGCTTCGACCGTACCGAAATCGTCGTTCATGGCGGCGTAGAAGCGGCGGGTGTAGTCATTGGCGTTTTCAGATAAATCAAACTCAGCCGCTGGTGTGTTTTTCAACGTGGTGTACAGACGGGTCAGCGCGCCTTTTGCGTCGTCTAAATGCGCGTCGGAGTAGTTCAACGGGCTGCGGTAGTGGGCGCGCAGGATGAAGAAACGCACGACTTCGGGATCGTATTGTTTCAACACTTCGCGGATGGTGAAGAAGTTGCCCAGCGATTTGGACATTTTTTCGCCGTCCACGCGGATAAAGCCGTTGTGCAGCCAGTATTTGACGTGGCTGGAGATGCTTCGACCGTGGTGGGTTTGCGCGTGGTCGTGGCCGCAGGTATGTCCTGTCGCGCCGACACTTTGGGCGATTTCGTTTTCGTGGTGCGGGAACTGCAAGTCCGCACCGCCGCCGTGGATATCGAAAGTATCGCCGAACAGGTTTTCACTCATGGCAGAGCATTCAATATGCCAACCCGGACGGCCGTTACCCCAAGGGCTTTCCCATGCAGGTTCGCCTGCTTTGGCCGCTTTCCACAATACAAAATCAAGCGGATCGCGTTTGAAACCGTCCACTTCCACACGTTCGCCTGCGCGCAGGTCATCCAGCGATTTGCCCGATAATTGGCCGTAAGCGGAAAACTCTCGCACGGCGTAATAAACGTCGCCATTTGCGGCAGGATATGCCTTGCCGTTTTGAATCAAGGTTTCAATCATGGCAATCATTTGCGGGATATTTTCCGTTGCCTTTGGCTCGATGTCGGGACGCAACACACCCAAAGCATCTGCATCTTCATGCATGGCCTGAATGAAACGCGCGGTCAGCTCGCCGATGGTTTCGCCGTTTTCAGCCGCACGGGCAATGATTTTGTCGTCGATGTCGGTAATATTGCGCACATAAGTGAGCGGATAACCGCACTTGCGCAGCCAGCGGGCAATCATGTCGAACACAACCATCACACGGGCATGGCCTAAGTGGCAATAGTCGTAAACGGTCATGCCGCAAACGTACATACGCACGTTTTTAGGGTCGATGGGGGCAAAGGGTTCTTTTTGACGGGTAAGGGTGTTGTAGATGGTGGTCATGGAATTTTCAAAATTTGTATAAACTGGGGTAAATTATTTGGATTTTTTGTGCAAGCAAAATTCAAATACGTTTCGTTCTGGGCCATTATTAGTTGCATGTGCTTTTTTAACTATATAAGGCTGATGCTCATCTAATGTAAATTCACCGATGTATCGGACATGAGCATTTA
>NZ_JBQCWZ010000027.1:0-28689 GCF_051956895.1 Neisseria sp. P0021.S006 | reverse complement strand
TCACTCAAGCGCCGCGCCGTTTTCAGACGGCCTATCGTATGCACCCAATGTGCGCGTTCGGCCACAAATTTGGTTTTATTAGACTGCACATCGCCGATAACGTGCCAAACAATATCCGGCAAATCGGCCAGCGTTTCCGTTTTTTCAAACCATTCCTGAATATAGTTCTCGCCGAAATCGCGCTGACCGGCCGCATACACTTCGCGAATATCGTCTGCTGGAAACGTCTTGCTGACCGCCACCAGCTTCACCGCATCCGCAGACCGTCCTGCAGCCTCAGCCGCCTGTTCAACCGCCCGGCATACGTCCTGATAGTTTTGTTGCAATACCGACATGGTTTTCTCCTTTAACCCGTTCATCACTCGGCATTTTGAAAATTTTACTTGGTCGAACGGATTTATCTATTTAAAATAAAGCGATTTTATTATTCTAAACCAAAACAAGGCCACATTATGCAGATTACCGACTTACTCGCGTTCGGCGTGAAAAACAAAGCCTCCGACCTCCATTTGAGTTCGGGCATTTCCCCCATGATACGCGTACACGGCGACATCCGCCGCATCAACCTGCCCGAGATGAGCTCGGAAGAAGTCGGCACCATGATTACCTCGGTCATGAACGACCACCAGCGCAAGCTCTATCAACAGGATTTTGAAGTCGATTTCTCATTTGAGCTGCCTAATGTTGCCCGTTTCCGCGTCAACGCCTTTATGACCGAACGCGGCCCGGCCGCCGTATTCCGTACCATTCCGAGCACCGTCCTGACGCTGGAAGAATTGCGTGCGCCGCGCATTTTCCAAAAAATTGCCGAAAATCCGCGCGGTTTGGTCTTGGTAACCGGCCCGACCGGTTCGGGTAAATCCACCACGCTGGCGGCGATGGTCAACTACATCAACGAAACCCAACCGGCCCACATTCTGACCATCGAAGACCCGATTGAGTTCGTCCATCAAAGCAAAAAAGCGCTCATCAACCAGCGCGAGCTGCATCAGCACACCCACAGCTTCACCAACGCCCTACGTTCCGCCCTGCGCGAAGACCCAGACGTGATTTTGATCGGTGAGATGCGCGACCCTGAAACCATCTCCCTCGCCCTGACCGCCGCCGAGACCGGCCACTTGGTTTTCGGCACGCTGCACACAACAGGCGCCGCCAAAACCATCGACCGTATTGTCGACGTATTCCCTGCAGGCGAAAAAGAAATCGTGCGCTCCATGTTGTCCGAATCCTTGCGCGCCATCATTTCCCAAACCCTGCTGAAAACCCGCGACGGCAACGGCCGCGTCGCCGCACACGAAATCCTGATTTCCACACCGGCCGTGCGCAACCTCATCCGCGAGAACAAAATCGCCCAAATCAACGCCGCCCTCCAAACCGGTCAGGCCCACGGTATGCAAACCCTCGATCAAGCCCTGCAAACCCTTGTCCGCCAAGGCACCATCAGCCCCGAGCTGGCACGCAGCAAGGCGCAAAACATCGAAAACCTCTCTGTTTTCTAAACCATACCCAGGCCGTCTGAACCCCATCATCCCGTTTTCAGACGGCCTTTGAGCCTGACCGAATACCCGTTTTAAAGAGAATCATCATGAGCGACCTCGCCCCTCTGCACGACCTGTTAAGCGAAATGGTGCAAGCCTACTCACAAAAAAACCAAGCACCGCACATCCCCACCCCGGCCGAAATCGGCACACATCTTCATCCCCTGCTCGACCGCATGTGTGAAGAGGCCGAAAAACGCAACGCGTCCGACATCTTCATCAGCGCAGGCTTTCCTCCTGCCATTAAAGTCGGCGGCACCCTCACGCCCATGCCCCACAAAGCGCTGACCGGCGCGGACACCGCCGCCATCGCCGAATCCACCATGAACCCCGACCAACTCGAAGCCTTCAACCGCGACTGGGAAATCAACTATTCCGTCCAATCGCGCAGCAACACACGCTACCGCGTCAACGCCTACCACGAGCAAGGCCGCGTCGGCATGGTATTGCGCCGCGTCAGCCAAGACATTCCCGAGATGAAAACCCTCGGTTTGCCCGAAAAGCTCCAAGAGCTTGCACTCGCGCCACGCGGCCTGCTGATCCTCGCCGGCCCGACCGGTTCGGGTAAGTCCACCACCATGGCCTCCATGCTCAACTACCGCAACCAAAAGCTGCCCGGCCATATCGTCACCATCGAAGATCCCATCGAGTTTATCTACAAACCTTGCCGCAGCATCTTCACCCAGCGCGAAATCGGCATCGATACCGACAACTGGAAAATTGCCGTTCAAAGCGCCATGCGTCAAGCACCCGATGTCGTCTGTATCGGCGAAGTCCGCAGCGAAGAAAGCATGGAATACGCCCTTCAACTGGCTCAAACCGGCCATCTGTGCGTTTTCACCATCCATGCCAGTACGGCCTCCCAAACCATCGAGCGCATTATCAACTTCTATCCGGAAGACCGCCGCCAACAAGTTTTGATGGATTTGGCGTTAAACCTCGTCGGCATCATCGGCCAACGCCTCACCATCAAGAAAAACCGCCAACGCACGGCCGTTACCGACCTCCTGCTCAACACTCCGGCCATGCAGGACCTGATTTTCAAAGGCGAATTGCTGGAAATCCGCGACCTGATGGCACGCTCCGGCAGCAACGGCATGCAGACGTTCGACCAAAACCTCTTCAACCTCTACGCACAGGGCCAAATCGAACTCAGCGAAGCCCTGCGCCAAGCAGTTTCCGCCAACGATTTGCGCCTGCGCATTCAAATGCACGACGAGGGCAACAATACCGAGCGTCTCTACGACCGCATCAGCGACCTCAACCTGATGACCTGATGGCGCAAGCCAAAAAAGGCCGTCTGAACAAATGTGGAAACGAAATCAAGTATTTCCCCGTATCCGTTCAGACGGCCTTATCCTATTTCAAACATTCTGAAACCGACTGAAAATCCTGTTAAAATCCAATCATTCACCTCATAACGAATAATAAACAACACCATCATGAACACTCCGCCGCTCAAACCTCTGATCATTGCCTCCCTGCCCGTCTTCGCCAGCGTGTTCATCGCCGCCACCCTCGTTTGGCACTTCAACACGCCTAAGCTCGTCATGCCCTTCGTACTCGGCATTATTGCCGGCGGTTTGGTCGACTTGGACAACCGCCTCACAGGCCGTCTGAAAAACATCGTCATCACCGTTGCCCTGTTCACCCTCTCCTCACTGCTTGCCCAAAGCACCATCGGCACAGGCGTTCCCTTCATCTTGGCCATGACCCTGATGACTTTCGGCTTCACCATCCTCGGCACCGTCGGCCTCAAATACCGCACCTTCGCTTTCGGTGCGCTCGCCGTCGCCACCTACACCACGCTGACCTACACACCCGAGACCTACTGGCTGACCAACCCCGTCATGATTCTGTTGGGCACTGTCCTATACAGCGTCAACACCCTGATCTTCCAAATCATCCTGCCCCACCGCCCCGTCCAAGAAACCGTTGCCAACGCCTACGACGCACTCAGCAACTACTTCGATGCCAAAGCCGACTTTTTCGACCCCGACGAAGCCGCATGGTTGGGCAACCGCCAAATCGACTTGGCCATGAGCAACACCGGCGTGATTACCGCCTTCAACCAATGCCGCGGCGCACTTTTCTACCGATTGCGCGGCCAACACCGCCATCCGCGTACCGCCAAAATGCTGCGCTACTACCTCAGCGCGCAAGACATGCACGAACGCATCAGCTCCGCCCACGTCGATTACAGCGAAATGGCCGAGCAGCTCAAAAACACCGACCTCATCTTCCGCATCCGCCGCCTGCTCGAAATGCAGGGTCAGGCATGCCGCAACATTGCCGCCACCCTGCGCAACAACAAACCCTACGCATACAGCAAACGCCTCGGCCGCGCCATGGAAGGCTGCCGCCAGTCCCTCGGCCATTTTGCCGAGACCCACGCCGACAATGCCAACCTCCACAATATCCGCCGCCTGCTCGACAACCTCAGCAGTGTCGATTACCAACTGCGGCAACTGCAAAACGATGCGTCCCTTGCCGAAAACGACAACACCGACACCCGCATCGCCGCCCTTGAAAACACCAAGTTCCGCAATATCGGCGAAACCGTCATCAGCCAACTCAATTTCGACTCCGGCGTCTTCCGCCATGCCACCCGCCTCTCCATCGTCGTGGCCGCGGCCTGCATCATCGTCGAAATCCTCCATCTCAACCTCGGCTACTGGATTCTGCTGACCGCCCTTTTCGTCTGCCAACCCAACTACACCGCCACCAAAAGCCGCGTGTACCAACGCATTGCCGGTACGATTCTCGGCGTGATTGTCGGTTCGCTCGTCCCCTACTTCACCCCGTCCGTTGAAACCAAGCTCTGGATTGTTATCGCCAGCACCACCCTGTTCTTCATGACCCGCAGCTACAAATACAGCTTCTCCACCTTCTTCATCACCATCCAAGCCCTGACCAGCCTCTCGCTTGCCGGTTTGGACGTGTACCACGCCATGCCCATCCGCATCATCGACACCATCGTCGGTTCCGTTATAGCATGGGCTGCCGCCACCTACCTCTGGCCTGATTGGCGTTACCTCACCCTCAGCCATACCGCCGCCCAAACCATTACTGCCAACGGCCGTTATCTCGACGCCATCCTCGACCAGCTGCAAAACGGCAGCCGCGACGATGTCGACTACCGCCTTACCCGCCGCCAAGCCCATGAAAGCACCGCCGCCCTCAGCAGCACCCTGTCTGACATGAGCAGCAACCCGAAAAAATACCAAGACCGCCTGCAAGACGGTTTTACCCTGCTCAAAACCAGCTATGCACTGACCGGCCACATTTCCGCGCTCGGCGCATACCGCGACCAAGTCCGAATCGACGGCAACGACGGCTTTGCGCCCTATGCCAAGCTGACCCACCACATCGCCGAGTTGCTGACCCAAATGCCCCAAACCGACCCCGAGGCTTTTGAAACGGCCATGACCCAAATCCGTCAGGAATTTGCCGAGCTTGAACAAAACACACAAGCGCAGCAAGACCACATCCTCAAACACCAGCTCGACCTGATCATCCGCCAGCTTACCCCGTGCTATCAGGCATTGCACCGACAGGCCGACGTAGAGGCCGTCTGAAAAGAGCCGGACGCTTTCCAGACTGTTTAGCAACAAGTCTGCCAACCATCGGCGTTGAATCCAGCTAAACACTTCCTCAAATAAAAACCAAAAAACAAAAGGCCGTCTGAAACCTGATTTCCAGATTTCAGACGGCCTTTATTTTTAACAATCGATATTAAAACCGATTATGCGCCGCGTTTTTCCAAAGCAGCAACAGCAGGCAACTCTTTACCTTCCAAGAACTCAAGGAACGCGCCGCCGCCGGTAGAGATGTAGCTGATTTGATCGGTTACGCCGAATTTGGCAATCGCCGCCAAAGTGTCGCCGCCGCCGGCAATCGAGAACGCATCGCTTTGGGCAATCGCTTCGGCCAATACTTTGGTACCGCCGGCAAATTGGTCAAACTCAAACACGCCGACCGGGCCGTTCCATACGACCGTACCGGCAGCTTTGAGCAAATCGGCCAAAGCAGCAGCGGATTTAGGGCCGATGTCCAAAATCATGTCGTCTTCGGCAACGTCGGCAATGTCTTTCACCACAGCTTCCGCATCGGCGGCAAAGGCTTTAGCGACAACCACGTCGGTCGGCAGCGGAACAGAGCCGCCTTTAGCCGCCATTTTCGCCATGATTTTTTTGGATTCTTCCACCAAATCGTGTTCGGCCAAAGATTTGCCGATGGCTTTGCCTTCTGCCAACAGGAAGGTATTGGCAATGCCGCCGCCGACGATGAGTTGGTCGACTTTGTCGGCCAAAGATTCGAGGATGGTCAGTTTGGTGGACACTTTGCTGCCGGCAACGATGGCAACCATCGGATGAGCCGGTTGTTTCAGGGCTTTGCCCAAAGCGTCGAGTTCGCCCGCCATCAACACGCCGGCGCAGGCAACCGGTGCGGCTTGGGCAACGGCTTCAGTCGAAGCTTGGGCGCGGTGGGCGGTACCGAATGCGTCGTTGACGAACACGTCGCACAAAGAAGCATAGGCTTTGCCCAGCTCCAAGTCGTTTTTCTTCTCGCCTTTGTTGATGCGCACGTTTTGCAGCATCACGACATCACCGGCGTTCAAAGTCGGTTTGTTTTCACGCCAGTCGTTCAATACTTTCACGTCTTTGCCCAACAGTTTGCCCAAATGTGCGGCAACAGGCGCTACATCGTCTTCAGGATGGAATTCGCCTTCGGTCGGACGGCCGAGGTGGGTCATCACGATCACAGACGCGCCGTTGTCCAAGCAGTATTTGATGGATGCGAGCGAAGCGCGGATACGGGTGTCGTCGCTGATGTTGCCGTCTTTAAACGGTACGTTCATATCGGCGCGGATCAGAACGGTTTTGCCTTGAACATTTTGTTCGGTCAGTTTCAAAAATGCCATGATGATTCCTTTGTGATGGTTGGAAACGGGAATGTTTGGGATTATCCGCGAATGAGGCGCGACGGTAAAGATTGGCAACGGCCGCGCTTGATGTGAATCAGCAGATAAGGCCGCAGGCCGTCTGAAACATTCGGCCTATCTTTGCAGATTTTCCGCTATACTTTGGCGATTGATTTTCATTTTACGGATTGAACCATGTTACGCCGAATTGCTTTAATGCTTGCCTTCACGCTGCCTGCCGCCTCATGGGCGCAGACGCTTTCTGAAACCCTGCCCAACGGTCTGAAAATCATCGTCAAAGAAGACCACCGCGCGCCTGTGGCCGTTTCGCAAATTTGGTACAAAATCGGCAGCGTGGATGAGAAACCGGGCAAAAGCGGCCTGAGCCACGCTTTGGAACACATGATGTTTAAAGGCACGAAAGACGTTCCCTCCGGCGAATTCAACCGCCGCGTGTCCGAGCTGGGCGGACAAAACAATGCCTATACCAACCGAAATGAAACGGTGTATTACGAAAACGTCGCCGCCGCCAACCTGCCTGAGATCCTGAAGCTCGAGGCAGACCGAATGCACAACCTCAACTTCAGTGACAAAGAATTCCTCAACGAGATGAACGTCATCCGCGAAGAACGCCGCCAACGCACGGAAGACACAGCCGACGGCAAAATGTGGGAACAAGCCTATCTTGCCGCCTTTACCCAACCGTCCATGCGCGCCTCCGTCATCGGCTACATGAAAGATTTGCACACCCTCAAAGCCGATGACCTGCGCACGTGGTACAAACAATATTACGCGCCCAACAATGCTGTATTGGTCATTGTCGGCGATGTCGATGCCAAACAAACGCTTCAGACGGCCGCCAAACTCTTTAGCGATATTCCCGCCAAAGCCCAGCCGCCGCGCAACAAACTCCATACCGAACCCTATTTGCGCAAGCCTGTTACGGTCAAAGCCACTTCTCCGGTTACACACCAGCCGCTGATTGCCATCAACTTCCGTGTACCGAAACTCCAAAAACTCGATGACACGATGCCTTTCGCCCTCGACATCCTCTCCGATATTTTGGCAGGCAACGCGTCCAGCCGTTTTGATAAAAACCTCGTGCGTGGCAAGCAAACCGCATTGAACGCAGGAACGCATTACGACATCATCAGCCGTGAAATTCCGCTGTTCAGCGTGATGGCCATGCCTGCCGAAGGCGTGAAAACCGATACTTTGATTGCCCAGCTGCGCCAAGAAATCAAAGACATTGCCGACCACGGCGTTTCCGAAGAAGAATTGCAGCGCGTCAAAACCCAGGCAGCGGTCAGCGAAATCTACGCCAAAGACTCCATGTCTTCCCAAGCCTCCATGATGGGCCGCCTCGAAGCGCGCGGTTTCCAATATACCGACGAACAAGAAATCCACCGCCGCTTACAGGCAGTCAGCGCACAAGAAGTACAGGCCGCCGCCCGAATGTTGACCGACGAGCGCATGAGCACCGTCATCATCGAGCCGCAAAAACCTGCCGCCGCGCCAAGCAAAAAAGCTGCCAAACGCCGATAAACATCAGGCCGTCTGAAAGCCCATACCCTTTCAGACGGCCTTAACAGAAAGCCACAACATGAAACCCACCCTGCTCGCCCTTGCCCTACTCCTGCCCTTAAGCATCCAAGCCGCCACCGACATCCAGCGTTGGCGCAACCGCGACGGCACCCAAATCCTCCTTGTCGAACGCCACGAAAACCCCATCATCGACCTTGAAGTCAGCTTCAAGGGCGCAGGCAGCATCGCCAATCCGGACGGAAAAAGCCAAGTTGCCGAATTTACCGCCGCTCTCCTGACCGACGGCACCCAAGAGCTGGACGAAGAAGCCTTCAATGCCGAAGCCGACAACATCGGCGCACAAATCAGCAGCGACAGCAATGCCGAGAGCGCATCCGCAGGCTTCCGCAGCCTCAGCAAAGCCGACATCCGCGACAAAGCCGCCAACTTGCTCAACCACTCGCTGACCCGTCCGCGCTTTGACGAAGCCGTTTTCCGCCGCCGTCAAATCCAATCCATTACCGGCTTGCAACAACAGGAAACCACCCCCGACTACACCGCTACGCGCGAACTGACCAAGCTCATCTACCCGAATCACCCTTACGGCAGTGGCGCAAACATAACCGTCGACAGCCTTAAACAAGTTAGTCTGGACGACATCCGCGCCTTCCACCGCACCCACTACGGCAAAGACAACGCCATCGTCGCCATCGTCGGCGACCTCAACCGCAAACAGGCAGAGCAACTGGTCGAACGCGTCCTCAAAGACCTGCCGGCCAAAGCCACCGCAACCCATGCCATCCCGCCCGTTCCCAAACAAACCGCCCAACGCCGCGACATCCCCTTTGCCGGCACACAGGCACAAGTCCTGCTCGGCACTTCCCTCTTCAAACGCCACGACCCCGACTATTACGCCCTCGTTGCCGGCAACTACATCCTCGGCGGCGGCGGTTTCGACAGCCGCCTCATGAAAGTTTTGCGCGACCAACACGGCTACACCTACGGCGTATACAGCAGCCTCGCCCCGGCGACAGAAGAAGGCACGTTTGCCGTTTCCTACTCCACCCAAAAGAAAAACACCAAAGCCTCACTGGCCGACACCCAAGCCGTCATTGAGCAGTTTATCGCCGAAGGCCCGACCGAAGCCGAGCTGAAACAGGCCAAAGCCAACATCGTCGGCGGCTTTCCCCTGCGCTACGACTCCAACGACAAACTGCTCAACTACCTGAGCCTGATCGGCCTCTACGACCTACCCAACGACTACTTGGAAGCCTACCCCAAAGCCATCAACAGCCTGACCGTCGAACAAGTCCGCGACGCATGGCAACGCCGCATCAAATTCAAAGACCTCAACACCGTCGTTGTCGGTGCAGAATAAAACGCTTTAAAACAACAGGCCGTCTGAAAGATTTTTCAGACAGCCTGTTTTCTTAATTATTCAAATCGTTTATGTTATCGTGATACAATCACTTGTTTTTTCAATTTTTGATCGTAAAAGGAATATATTTTATGAAAACTTACAAAATATTCAAAAATCCGACAGGTCAATATGAAGCTGTCAAACAAGGTTGGTCTTGGCCTGCATTTTTCTTTGGCGGCATCTGGGCATGCGTGAAAAAAATATGGGGCTTGGGTATCGGAATCTTTGTTGTATTTATAATTTTGAATTTAATCGCCGGTGACAATCAGGCCATGGGAAGCCTTGTCAGCGCACTTGGCTTCGGTGTAGGCATTGTACTTGGCTTACAAGGCAACAAATTGCGTGAAGGAAATCTGAGAAAACGTGGCTATCAAGAAGCGCCTAAAGTCATTCAGGCCAGCAATCCTGAAGCTGCTGTTGCACAATACATTTCTGAATACGAAAAATAAATCGGATTCTTAAAATGAAAAGGCCGTCTGAAACCCAAATCTCAGGTTTCAGACGGCCTTTTTTAACCGGTCAATTACTTATTCAACCGTTACTGATTTAGCCAAGTTGCGCGGTTTGTCCACATCTGTACCGCGTGCAAGGGCGGCGTGGTAAGACAGGAGTTGCACGGGGATGGTGTGCACAATCGGCGAGAGTACGCCGACGTGGCGTGGGGCGCGGATAACGTGCACGCCTTCGGTGGCGTTGAAGTTGCTGTCGAGGTCGGCGAAGACGAAGAGTTCGCCGCCGCGTGCGCCGACTTCCTGCATATTGGCTTTCACTTTGTCCAACAGGCTGTCGTTCGGGGCAATCACGACAACAGGCATGTTCTCGTCCACCAAGGCCAACGGACCGTGTTTCAGCTCACCCGCAGGATAAGCTTCGGCGTGGATATAGGTAATCTCTTTCAGCTTCAATGCGCCTTCAAGGGCGATTGGGAAGTGGATACCGCGACCCAAGAAGAGTGCGCTGGTTTTCTTGGCAAATTTTTGCGCCCAAGCGGCGATTTGTGGCTCAAGGTTGAGAACGTGCTGAATGCTGCCCGGCAGTTGACGCAATTCTTCAACGTATTCACGCGCCTGTTCATCGGAAACCAGACCACGTTGTTTGCCCAAGGTAACGGCCAAGCCGAACAGGACAACCAGTTGGGTCGTGAATGCTTTGGTAGAGGCAACGCCGATTTCTGCGCCGGCGCGTGTGTACAGTACCAATTCGCTTTCACGCGGCAGGGCGGATTCCATCACGTTACAAATAGACAGGCTGTGTTTGTGTCCCAAGGATTGCGCGTATTTTAGGGCTTCCATGGTGTCCAAAGTTTCGCCGGATTGGGAAATGGTGATGACCAATTGTTTCGGATCGGCAATCACGTCGCGGTAGCGGTATTCGCTGGCGATTTCCACGTCGGTCGGCACTTTGGCGATGGATTCGAACCAGTATTTGGCGGTCAGCGCGGCATAGTAGGACGTACCGCAAGCAAGAATTTTGATGCTGTGGATATCGTCGAACACTTCGCGGGCGTTGGCGCCGAAGTTTTCAGGTTCGAAGCCGCCATCAAGGAAGACTTCGGCGGTATCGGCGATGGCGCGGGGTTGCTCGTGGATTTCTTTTTGCATGAAGTGGCTGTATGGGCCCAACTCCAAAGAAGCCAGAGACAATTCGGATACTTTAACCGCGCGTTCGGTTTGCGCACCGGTTTTATCGAGCAATTTTTCGATACCGTTTGCGTTCAACAGGGCGATGTCGCCGTCTTCCAAGTAAGCGATGCGGCGGGTAAAGGCGATCACGGCGGATACGTCGGAAGCGATAAAGGTTTCTTGGTCGCCCAAGGCTACCAACAGCGGGCAGCCCATGCGCGCAACAACCATTTGTTCAGGGTTGTCTTGTGCGATAACGGCAATGGCGTATGCACCATGGAAACGGGCAGTCGCAGCTTGGACGGCTTCAAACAGTTTGCCGCCGTTTTGTGTGTATTCGTGGTTGACGCTGTGGGCGATGACTTCAGTATCGGTTTGCGATTCGAAGGTGTAACCCAACGCTTTCAGGCGTTCACGTTCGGCTTCAAAGTTTTCGATGATGCCGTTGTGGACAACCGCGATCATGCCGCCGGAAATATGAGGGTGGGCATTAGGCTCGGTTACACCGCCGTGGGTTGCCCAACGGGTGTGGCCGATGCCGATATGGCCGAACACGCCTTTTTCGCGTGCCGCATCTTCCATCAGCTGCACGCGGCCGACACGGCGGACGCGTTTGATTTTGCCGTCCATGTTGACGGCGATACCCGACGAATCGTAGCCTCGGTATTCAAGGCGTTTGAGACCGTCGGTCAGAAAATCGACTACATTGTGATTGGCGCGAATAGCACCTACGATACCGCACATATTAAGTTCCTTAGTATCAAAAGTTTGAGAAAATGACTGCTGCTCCGGCTCCCGAAAGCGGCAGTCGGAAAACGCCGTTTTATATTCATTGAAATGGCAAATCTAGGTTTCAGACGGCCTTTTATGTTTCTCAAGGCCGTCTGAAAACAAATAAAAGACCGGCCTTACTTCTTATCGCCTTTTTCCGGACGCACCCAGCCTTCGATGACGGTTTGGCGCGAACGGGCGAGAACGAGTTTGCCGTCTTCGCAGTTGCGGGTAATCGCGCTGCCCGCGCCTGTCGTCACTTTGTTGCCGAGGGTAACGGGGGCAACCAGTACGCAGTTTGAACCGATGCGCACTTCGTCGCCAATGACGGTTTTGTGTTTGTTCACGCCGTCGTAGTTAGCAATAATCGTGCCGGCGCCGAAGTTGGTTTTGCTGCCGATCTCGGCATCACCGATGTAGGTGAGGTGGTTGGCTTTGGTACCATTGCCGATGGAGGCATTTTTGACTTCGACGAAGTTGCCGATGTGTACGTCGTCGGCCAGTTTGGCTTGCGGACGCAAACGGGCGTATGGGCCGATTTGGTTGTTTTCGCCCACTTCGCAACCTTCAAAATGGGAGAATGGCGCGATTTTGGTGTTGGCACCGATTTTGGCGTTTTTGATCACGCAGTTGGCACCGATTTCGACGTTGTCGCCGAGTTCGACTTCGCCTTCGATGACGACGTTGACGTCAATCACGACATCTTGTCCGTGTTTCAGACGGCCCCGTAAATCAAAACGTGCTGGATCGCGCAGGGTGACGCCTGCTTTGAGCAATTCTTGCGCCTGTTCGGTTTGGAAAATACGCTCGAGTTCGGCCAGTTGGAGTTTGTTGTTCACGCCGGCGGCCAGATGGGAGGCGCGCACTTGGACGGGATGAACTTTGATGCCGTCGGCAACGGCTTTGGCGATGAGGTCGGTCAGATAGTATTCGCCTTGGGCATTGTTGCTGGAAAGGCTGTTCAACCAAGCTTCGAGTTTGGCATTGGGCAGAACCAAAATGCCGGTATTGATTTCTTTCACGGCTTTTTGGGCGGCATCGGCGTCTTTTTCTTCGACAATGGCGGTTACGTTGCCGTTGCTGTCGCGGATGATGCGGCCCAAACCTGTCGGATCGTTGGGCACGTCGGTCAACAGACCGACTTCGTTGCCTGCGGCTTCGAGCAGGGTTTCGAGGGTGGCGGCGTCAATCAGGGGGACGTCGCCGTACAACACCAGCGTGCGGCCTTCGGCGGCAAGGTGCGGCAGGGCGGTTTTGACGGCGTGGCCGGTACCGAGCTGTTCGGTTTGTTCAACCCAAACGACATCGCGTTTGACGGTGTCCAAGACTTGCTCTTTGCCGTGGCCGATGACGACGCAGATGTTTTGGGGATTCAGGGAGGCGGCAGTGTCGATAACGCGCTCAACCATGGGAAGGCCGCCGATGCGGTGCAGCACTTTGGGCATTTTGGAGTACATGCGCGTGCCTTTGCCGGCGGCGAGGATGACGATATTTAAAGCTGTCTGAGCCATGATACGGTTTCCGTTGTCGTTGTTTGAGGCCGTCTGAAAAGTGGGGCAACAAGTGTTGATTGTTTTTCACTCCGTTTCAGACGGCCTTGGGGATATTGTTATTCGGTTGCTGGCTGTTGGTTGGCAAATTGCGGTTTTTGCCAGTTTTGGCCGCGTTCAGCGTGTTCCGCTTGATTGGATTGGACGGCGCGGCGCTCTGGGCGGAACTGGTTGTAATTCATGTTTTTAGAATAAGTACCATCCTGATAAACGATAGGCGTGCCGGTAGCATATTTTTGGCGTACGGCGGTACGGCCGGATTCGTTGGTGTAGGTTTCCCAAGAACAACCGGCCAAAACGGCGGCGGCAGTCAGGATTAAAGCGAGTTTACGCATGATGTTGTCCTTGTTTTTAAATGTCGTCAATACCGTGTATTGTACTTGATTTTTAAAAATTTCACGGCAGTTTTGTGCAAAATTCAAGCAAACCCTGCATATCTTTCGCTATGCCGTCGGCAAATGGCAACGGATGGGCTTTTTCGCCGTACCAAACGGTCTTCATGCCCAAGGCTTTGGCTTGGTGCAGATTGTCGGCGCTGTCGTCCACCATAATGCACTGTTCGGGTTTGACGCCCAACAGGCGGCAGACGTTGAGATAGGCTTGCGGATTGGGTTTGTAGAGCAGGCCGAAGTCGTCCGTGCCGAACAAGCCGTCAAAATGCGCTTCCAAGCCCAATGCTTCAACCAATGCGCGGACATAAAACGAAGGCCCGTTGGAAAATACGGCTTTTCGCCCTTTCAGACGGCCTAAAACGTCATCAGTTCCATCCATACCCTCCACCTTTGCCAAAATTTGCTTAAGCGGGTGACTTTCACGCAAAAATTCATCGATATCGACTTCGGGATGGTGGATTTGCAAACCGGCAAGCGTCGCGCCGTATCGGTGCCAATAATCTTGGCGCAGGTGGGAGGCGGCTTCTTCGGAAAGTTTCAGACGGCCTGCCATGTATTCGGTCATGGCGCGGTTGATGATGTAGAAAATGCCGGCTTCGGCATTGTGCAAAGTGTTGTCGAGGTCAAACAGCCAAACGGGGGAATGATTCATATCGTGCCTTGATATGCAGATTTTGTTATGATATTTCGTATTTTACCCGTACAAAGGAAAGAGAATGAAACTGAAATTGTCCGCCCTCGCCCTGTTGCTGGCTTCGGCAAACCTGTACGCCCAAACCGAAGTGCGTCTGGCCGTGCACAAATCCTTCAGCCTGCCCCAATCCGTCATCGCGCAATTTGAAAAAGCCAACGATGCCAAAGTGTCCGTCATCAAGGCAGGCAGTGGCAACGAAATGCTCAACAAGCTGATTTTGAGCAAAGCCAACCCGATTGCCGATGCGGTTTACGGTTTGGACAACGCCAACATCGGCAAAGCCAAAGCCGCCGGCATCCTCGCCGCCAGCCAACCCAAATCCGCGCCCGTAACCGCGTCCCTGCCCGATGCGCTGGCCGTCGATTACGCCTATGTCACCATCAACTACGACAAAAAATGGTTTGAACAGAAAAAACTGCCTCTGCCGCAAACCCTGCAAGACCTGACCAAACCGGAATATAAAAACCTTCTGGTGACCCCGTCTCCCGCCACATCATCGCCCGGCCTCTCCTTCCTCTTGGCCAACATCGGCGGCATGGGTGAAGAAGGCGCGTTCAAATGGTGGGCGCAAATGCGCCAAAACGGCGTGAAAGTCGCCAAAGGTTGGAGCGAAGCCTACTACACCGACTTCACCCAAAACGGCGGCGCCTACCCCCTCGTGGTCAGCTATGCCACCAGCCCGGCGGCCGAAGTCCACTACTCCAAAGGCAAATACAGCACCCCGCCCACCGGCAACCTCTTCCTCAAAGGTGGCACATTCCGCCAAGTTGAAGGCGCGGCCGTTTTGAAAGGCGCAAAACAACCCGAGCTGGCAGCCAAACTGGTGAGCTGGCTGCAAAGCGGCGAAGTGCAAAAAGCCCTGCCTGCCGAAATGTGGGTCTATCCGGCAGTCAAAAACACGCCGCTGCCCAAAGTATTCGAGTTTGCCCAAACCCCGAAACACAGCGATTCCCCCAACCGTGCCGACATCAACACCAAACAAAAACAATGGGTGAGCCGTTGGAGCAAAACCGTTTTACGTTAAACCGAAAAACTTAAAAACACATCAAGGCCGTCTGAAAAAACAAATCATTAGTTTTTCAGACGGCCTTGTTTTACAATGACCTTTTAAACAACTTCACACGCATACACAATTATGAATTTCGATCTTCAATCCCTCTCCCCCTTCTCCGGTTGGGAACAACTCGCCCAAACCGGCATGTCTTTCGGCACGAACCTGCTGGCCGCCTTGGCCATCTTCTTTATCGGCCGCTGGGTCACCACGCGCGTGGTGACACTGATGAAAACCGCACTGACGCGCGCCAAAGTCGATAAAACGCTGGTCAGCTTCCTCGGCAACGTCGCCAACATCGGCCTGCTGATCCTCATCATCATCGCCGCACTGGGTAAACTCGGTATTCCGACCACTTCCGTGACCGCCTTGATCGGTGGCGCAGGCTTGGCCGTGGCTTTGTCTTTGAAAGACCAACTGTCCAACTTCGCCGCCGGCGTGCTGATTATCCTGTTCCGCCCGTTTAAAGTCGGCGACTTTATCCGCGTCAACGGTTTTGAAGGTATCGTCCGAGAAATCAAAATGGTGCAGACCTCTTTGAGCACGCCGGACAACGAAGAAGTCGTCCTACCCAACAGCGTGGTCATGACTAACAGCATCACCAACCGCTCCTCCCTGCCCCTGTGCCGCGCCCAAGTCGTTGTCGGCGTCGATTACGCCTGCGACTTGAAAGCCGCCAAAGCCGCCGTATTGAGAGCGGCAACCGAGCATCCATTGTGTGTTCAAACCGAAGAACGACCTGCCGTCGTATACATTACCAACCTTGGCGACAGCGCCATCGAAATTACCCTTTGGGCGTGGACGCAAGAAGAAAATCTCGGCCCGTTCCGATTCGCCCTGAACGAGCAAGTGGTTGAAAACCTGCGCGAAGCCAACATCAACATCCCATTCCCACAATGTGATGTCCACCTCATTCAGCCGAAAGACTGATTTCAGCTTTCAGGCCGTCTGAAACCCGGCGGGTCAAACGCCCGCCCCATTCCACCATTTCCATAAGGAGCCGCCATGTCCCATCTGCAAACCATCGCCGATCACCTGACCAGCCGCCGTCAAACCGTTACCTGCGCCGAGTCCTGCACCGGCGGCCTGCTTGCAGGTGCGCTGACCTCCCTCTCCGGCAGCTCGCAATGGTTTCATCAAAGCTTCGTCACATACAGCAACCAAGCCAAACAAGACCGCCTCGGCGTCATGCCCGATACCTTGCTGAAACACGGCGCGGTCAGCCGCGAGACCGTCTATGAAATGGCACGCGGCGCAAAGGCCGTGGCGCAGGCAGATTACGCCTTGAGTATTTCCGGCATCGCCGGCCCCGGCGGCGGCAGCGCGGCCAAACCGGTCGGCACAGTCTGGTTCGGCCTGGCCACGCCCGAAGGCTCGTTTGAGCAAACCGCGCTTTTCCCAGGCGATCGCGAAGCAGTAAGGGCGCAAGCTGTCGAATACGCATTGGCTTTCTTGGCGGAACATTTGGTTTGATAGAAAAAATACAGGCCATCTGAAATCTGGAAATCAGGTTTCAGACGGCCTTTTTATTATCTATTTAAACCATCGGCAGATTTATACGCCCAAAAGTTCTTTGCCGAGGAAGCTGCCTTTTTCGACACCCGGCAGGACGAAGAAATAGCCGCCGCCAAACGGGCTGATGTATTCCTCCAGAGGCTCGCCGTTGAGCAGGTTTTGCACGAAGATGAAGCCGTCGGCAAGGTTGGCCTGATAGCAGATGAAAATCAGGCCGACATCGAGCTGGCCGTTGGCGGCAAGGCCGCGCGAATAGTTGAAGGCGCGGCGGTAGAGCAGGTGTTTTTTCATGAACTCCGGATCGCGCGGGTTGGCAAGGCGCATATGGCTGTCTTTGGGCGTGATTTTGCCGTCGGGGTCTTTGGCAAAATCGGCGGTGTCGCCCTCTTTTTTACCGTCCATGGGCGCGCCGCTGTATTTGCGCCGGCCGAAAATATCGGTTTGTTCCTGCATCGGGGTGCGGTCCCAAAACTCGACAAAGTGGCGGATAAGGCGGACGGCCTGATAGCTGCCGTTTTTCGCCCATGCCGGTTCGTCCAAGCTGTTGGCAGCAACGCCCGTCCACAGGACTTGATCGGCGACTTTGGGATCTTCGACTTTGGGATTGCCGGAGCCGTCGCGGAAACCTAAAAGATTGCGCGCGGCAATGGCGCCGGGTTCGGCTTTAGGGAGCCAACCGTCTATGCTCCAGCGGATGACGGCAAACTGGGCGGTGTTTTTGATGATGTCGCGCAGGGCGGCTTGGCAGGTTTCGGGGGAGAATGCGCAAATTTGCAGGCTGAGGTCGCCGTCGCACCAAGATTTTTGGAGTTTGTCGTTGGGGAAGTCGCGCATTTCCTGCAGGTGTTTCGGCTTTTTGTCTTTGAGGCCGAAGCGGTCGTCAAAGAGGCTGCTGCCGACGCCGACGGTAACCGTCAGCCCGTCGGGACGGAATTGTTTGCCGAGAATGCCGCTGCCTGCAGGCGGGAGCTTGTCATCGCCGTCTTGGTATTCGCCGCCTTGGGTGAGGAATTCGATGCGGGCGGTCAGGGCGCGGAACAGGTTTTCAAGTTGTTTGGCGTCTTTGGCGGTAACATCAAAGGCACACATGATGCCGAAGAGCTGGTGTGGCGTAACGATGCCTGCCTGATGCTCGCCATAACACGGATAGGCCAGCTCGGAATGTTGGTTGTTTTGGGTTTCGGCGGCGGCTTCGCCTTGTTTTTTACCGGCAAAATAACCGGCAACGCCGATGGCGCCGGCGGCAAGGGCAGTTTTGAAAAGGGTTCGTTTTTCGGGTTGCTCCGGTTGTTTGTTTTGGCTCATGGTCTGCTCCTTGGCAGGGAACGGAAAGATTGCAATCGTGTGAAGTAAGGTCGGTTTTCAAGCATATTTTGTGTGGGCGACAATAAGATTCAGACGGCCTTTCAATATCCAAAGGCCGTCTGAAAACGCGTTATCTTATTTCAAACCCAAAATGCCGCGCAGTTTGGCCAAGTCTTCTGCCAAGGCATTAATTGGCGCCTGCAGGGCTTTGCGGTCTTCTTCGCTCAGTTTGTCATACAGCTCGAAACCGTTCGGGGTTTTGTATTTCGCCAAAATGTCTTCAACCTGTTTGAAGTTGGCATCGGTTTTTTCCAACAACGCTTTGTCTTTGGCTTCGATCAGTGGACGGAACAAATCAACGATTTTTTTGGAGCCTTCCACATTGGCTTGGAAGTCGCTCAAGTCGGTATGGCTGTAACGGTCTTCTTCGCCGCTGATTTTGCTGCCGGCCACTTCTTCAATCAGTTCGGACGCGCCGCCGACCACCTTACCCGGAGGAAACGCCAATGCGTCGATTTCTTTTTGCAGTGCTTCGACATCGGTCATCAGTTTGGCTGCAATTTCCTTCACGCCGGATACGTCTTTTTCTACCCAAAGGGCGTGTTCGATACGGTGGAAGCCGGTAAATCCGGCATCTTTCGCACCGTCTTTGAAGTCGTCTTCACGCGCATCGATGACGGGGTCGAGTTCGCTGAAAAGCTCGGCAATCGGTTCGATACGTTCGTAATGGACGCGGGTGGCGGCAAACAGGGATTTGGCCTTTTCAATGTCGCCGGCTTTAACGGCTTCGGTAAAGGTTTTGGTTTTCGCCACCAGCTCTTTAACCTCGCCTTGAACGTAAGCTTTATAGTCGGCGAGCGGTTGGGACAGTTTTTCCAAATCCGCTTCGTTGGCAGTGTCTTTGAAGCCGCTGTCGGTAACAATCAGCTTACCGCGCGGATTTGTCAACAGGCCGCAAGTCATTTCGTATTCGCCCGGCAGTAGGGTAACGGTCATTTTGTCGGATAAACCCGGGGCGATGTTTTCACGCTCGTCCACCACCATCACGCCTTTCAGGATTTCCCATTCCAGCTTGCGGCCGCTGTCGTTTTTAATGTTGAACACGACTTGGCCGCTGGGGACGGTCAATTCCATCGGTTCGCAGGCAGTATCGTTCACACCGATATTGACCGAACCGTCGGCATTGGCGGCAGCGGATGCGCCTGAAGCGGCAGGCGCGGCTTTTTCGGCTTCAGGCGGCTGACACGCGGTCAAACCCAGAGCCAGCATTACAGACAAAGCAGTCAGATTGAATTTTTTCATTTTACTTCCTTCTTATTTAGTTAACGTTTTTGCTGGCGCACTGCCGCGCAAAAACCAAATCATGACGGGAACCAGATACAGCAGCCAAATCAGGACTTCGCCTTCGGTCGGGTGGTCGGTATAGCCGAAGAAACCGCCGAGCAGCACGCCTAAAGGGCTGTCTTCATGCAAATATTTCGATGTGTCGAAAGCAATATCCTGCATCACATTCCATACGCCGGCCTCATGCAGCGCGCGAAATGAACCGGCCAACAGACCGGCCGCTACCACAATCAAAAACGCGCCCGTCCAACGGAAAAACTTCGCCAAGTTCAGGCGCATACCGCCCTGATAAATCAGCGTACCGATGACAACCGCCACCAACAGACCCAACACCGCGCCTATCGGCATAGACCACGTCGGGCTTTGCTGGAACACGGCCAGCAGGAAAAACACACTCTCCAAACCTTCGCGCGCCACAGCCAAAAACGCCATGCCGACCAAGGCCCAACCCTGGCCGCTGCCGCGGTTTAAGGCCGACTGAACAGAATCCTGAAGATGCTGTTTCATCGAACGCGCGGCCTTCTTCATCCACAAAATCATGTACGTCAGCATCGCCACAGCCACCAGGCCGATGGCGCCGACCACCAATTCCTGTTCTTTTTGCGGAATCTCGCCGGTAGCGGAATGAATGCCGTAACCAATACCCAAACACATGACCGAAGCCAAAAACACGCCCAGCCAAACCTTCGGCATCAGCTCGCTGTGTCCCGACTGTTTCAAAAAACTGGCAACAATGCCGACGATCAGGGCGGCTTCGATGCCCTCGCGCAGCATAATCAATAAAGCAATCAGCATAAAAAACTCTAAAGTGAAATGTTCATTTGTTAACGCATTTATAACGCTTTATGCTTAATAACGCAAATTATTTTTATTTTTTAATAACCCCATATTTATTAAGATTTTTTAAAATAAAATAACGGACGTAATCAATAAAAACTAAAAGGCCGTCTGAATAAGGCCGTCTGAATTTTATTTTTTCAGACGGCCTTAATTTATCTAAGCAATTGTAAATAAATAATAAAAAAGTTCCATAGTATAAATTTCCCTATCAGTGATATTTTCAGAATTTATCAAATTTAAAAGGTTGATTTACAACAAAAATTAAAACCGCCTTATCTTTTATAGTTGGCATATTGCTGGTGCAATCAGCAATCCATGACATAACAAACGCATAACAAAGGAACCCTCCTATGCCACGTTTAAAACTCCACCAAATCGCTTTGGCTTTGGCCGTTTCTGCCGCGCTGACCGCCTGCGGCGAGAAAACGGCTCAAACAACCGAAACCCCTCAAGCGGCTTCTGCCGCGAGCGCTGCCGATGCTGCCGCAAGCACCGCCGCTGTTTCGGCCCCTCAAAATTCCGCCGATGTTTCTGCCGAAGACAAAGCCCTGTTGGAACGCGCGCAAACCGTGTTCAAACCTTTGCCTGATGCGGCCGAAATGCAAAAAATCCGTCCGTTTACCGAAGAGCAGGTCAAACTCGGCCAACAACTTTGGTACGAAACCCGCCTGTCCAAAGGCAACACCGTCAGCTGTAACTCCTGCCACAACTTGGCAACTGCTGGCGTAGACAACATGCCGACCAGCGCGGGCCACAAAAGCCAATTCGGCGCCCGTAACCCCCCGACTGCCCTGAATGCCGCCTTGTTGGGAAGCCAATTCTGGGACGGCCGTGCCGCCGATGTGGAAGAACAAGCCGGCGGCCCATTGCTCAACCCGGTTGAAATGGCCAACGCGACCGAAGCCGATGCCGCCGCCAAAATCGCCGGTATCCCTGAATACCAAGAAAAATTCAAAGCCGCATTCCCTGAAGACGGCGCGGTTTCCTTTAAAAACATCACCACTGCATTGGGCGCGTTTGAACGTACCCTGCTGACTCCGACCCGTTGGGACGACTACCTGAAAGGCAACGTATCTGCCCTGAGCGAACAAGAACGCAAAGGCGTACGCGCATTTATGGACAACGGCTGTATCGCTTGTCACAACGGCGTCAACTTGGGCGGTACCATGTTCCAAAAATTCGGTTTGGTGGATGGTCCTTACTGGAAACACATCGACGATCCTAAACACGACAAAGGCCGTGCGGACGTAACCAAAAAAGCCGAAGACGAATTCTTCTTCCGTGTTCCCGGCTTGAGAAACGTTGAACGTACCTATCCATACTTCCACAACGGCAGCGTTTGGGAATTGGATAAAGCCGTCAACATCATGGCGAAAGCTCAATTGGGTAAAACCCTGGCTCCGGAAGACACTGAAAACATCGTTGCCTTCTTGAAAGCCCTTTCCGGCAATGTTCCGGAGTCTGCCCGAACCATGCCTGAGCTGCCCGTCTCCCACGATGTCAAATCCCAACCTGACAACAAATAAGGGTTAGCATAAAACAAGGCCGTCTGAAAATCCGTTTCAGACGGCCTTTTTGCTGCCGGCCATATGGGCAGCTTTGTTTCACGATTGCGCACAATATGGTAATCTTGAGCCGATTTTCACCATACATCCGAAAGGAACATCATGAGCCTGATTATTGAAGACTTGCAAGAAGGCCACGGCAAAGAAGCCGTCAAAGGCAAAGAAATCACCGTACATTACACCGGCTGGTTGGAAGACGGTACCAAATTCGACTCCAGCCTCGACCGCCGTCAACCGCTGACCATCACTCTGGGCGTCGGCCAAGTGATTAAAGGCTGGGACGAAGGCTTCGGCGGCATGAAAGAAGGCGGCAAACGCAAGCTGACCATTCCTTCCGAAATGGGCTACGGCGCACACGGTGCCGGCGGCGTGATTCCTCCGCACGCGACTTTGATTTTTGAAGTCGAGCTGCTGAAAGTGTACGAATAAGCATTTGACGCTTCAAAAGACCGAGGCCGTCTGAAACCCGAAGTTTGGTTTTTCAGACGGCCTGTTTTTATCAAGATTCGGTATAATGCCCTCTTTTACAAGCAAACCATTTCCCAAGGAACCCCCATGCTTTTACCCGAACAAGTCAAAACCCTGATTGAAGGCGTTACCCCTTGCGAACACGTCGAAGTCGAAGGCGACGGCCATCACTTCTTCGCCGTAATCGTTTCCTCCTCATTTGAAGGCAAAGCCCGCCTCGCCCGCCACCGCCTGATTAAAGACGGTCTCAAGCCGCAACTCGAAAGCAACGAATTGCACGCGCTGTCGATTTCCGTTGCCGCCACGCCGGCCGAATGGGCGGCCAAACAGGCTTAATTCGGAATCAAACAAAAGGCCGTCTGAAACTTCAGACGGCCTTTTTGCATTCAAACCCAAGCAGCCCTCAGCTTCCGGCCTGCATCTGTTTTTTCGGGAAAAACTGCACCACGTTCTCTCCTTGCGGCAACACCAATTTCTTCACGGCATGGCCGTACACGGTTTCAAGCGTGATGTTCAGACGGCCTTCGTTGGCAAAAATCTTATCCACACATTCCTTAGCCGCTTGCGGATTGCTGAACTTCAACGCATTCCACAATCCCAAGGTTTCCATGTCCTGCCAAAACGTCCCGGCTTTTTTATAGCTCAATTCAAGCTTGGCCGTGTCGGTTACCGGATCGTAAAAGCCGTTGTCGGCGAGCATATCGCCCAAGTCGTGCATATCAATCAGCGTGGGCGCTTCGCATTCGATGCCTTCATGGTTCAGACGGCCTGTCAGCTCGGTCAGACTGTCGCGGCCAAAGTGCGTGAAAAACAATAATCCGTCGGTTTTCAAAGCGGCGGCCCAGTTTTTCAATACCGGCAAAATATCGTCGGCGCGGCTGAGGCTGAGGTTGGCCCACAGCATATCGGCGGCGGCTTCAGGCAGCGGCGCGGTCAGGGCTTGGCAATGTTGCGGAATGGTTTTGCCGGTCAGCTTCTGCCAGAAACCGCCTTTGCGCGCGGCGGCGGCGGTTTTCAAAAAGTCGGCATTCGGATCGTATTCTTCAAACACGGCGTCGGGATAACGCGCGGCCAGCAGGCTGCGGCTGATGTCGGCATCGGCACCAATCAGCATGATGCGTTTGGGTGCATTGCGGACCAGCTGCAGGCGCTCGTCGGTGTCTTGGGCGAGATGGCGGTGAATTTGCCAGCGTTTGTCTTGTTCGGTCATGGTGGGTCGTGTCAGCGGGCTTTGCCCGACAATATTCTGTTTTTATGGTTGAAGTCTTTTTCAGACGGCCTTTTCGACAAAATTGCGGTAGATTTCGGCAAATTCGTCGGCATGGCTTAAAAAGGGCGCGTGTGCGGCTTTGTCGATAAGGACCAGCTCGCTGTTGCTCAAATGGCGGTGTAAATATTCGCCCATGCGCGGCGGCGTAATGGCGTCTTTCTGTCCAAACACCAGCAATGACGGCGTTTGAATCAGCGGCAACAACGGACGCGCATCGGCATGGTTGACCGCTTCAAGCGCGGCCTGTAAGGCGGAAGGCGTGCCGCAGCGCGCCAAATCGGGCAGCACCCGGTTTAAGATTTCGCCGGAATGGGGCGTGTGCAGCAGTTGCAGTTGTAGAAACTGTTTAATATGTTTGGCATAATCCTGCTGGAATGCGCCAACCATCTTGCCCAAGGCAGGTTGTGCCAAGCCTTCCGGATAATCCGTGTCGGCAGTCAATCGGGCAAAACTTGCCGTCAGGCAGAGCGATCGGATTTTGTCAGGATAAAGCGCGGTCAGATACAGGGCAACCAGTCCGCCCAGCGACCAGCCGAGAATGTGTGCCGGCGTGTCGATTTGTCCGGCGAAAGCTTCGGCAACGGCGGCAATATCAAACGGCTCGGTAAAAGGCGCATCGCCGTGTCCGGGCAAATCAAGCGCGCGGACGTCCCAACCGGCAGGCAGGCGCGGTATCAAATCGTCGAATACATGGCGGTTCGCCGCCCAACCGTGTATCAGATAAACTTTTTTGGCGGAGTGTGGCATGAATGTTCTTTCTTGGTGGCGCAATTTGAAACGGCTCAATGCGCGACGTTGCATATTATGCCACGATTCCGTTTCAGACGGCCTTTGCCGAGGCTGCGCAAACGATTTGACGGAATATTTTATCGACGCGGCACAAAGCTGTCCTTTGTGTTTCCGCCATGTCGCGGGCGGGGCGGTGTGCGGCGGTTGCCAGAAAAAGCCGCCCGCATTTGATAGAATGTGGGCCTCGCTGTATTACGAACCGCCCGTCAGCAGCATGATACGCGAGCTGAAACACTTGGCCGACTTGGGCATGAGCCGTCCGCTGGCGGATTTGATGAGCCAAAACGCACCGGACTGGCTGGCGGCAGAACACTTCGATTTCGTCCTGCCCATGCCTTTGAGCAAAGAGCGGCGGCTCAAGCGCGGATTCAACCAAAGCGAGGCGTTGACGGATATTTTGGCAAAACGCTACGGCTGGACGCTGCTGCCGCGACACGCGGTTTTCAGACGGCATGGCGAGCCGCAAAGTACGCTAAAAAGCGACGAACGTCGGCGAAATATCAAGAATGCATTTAAAATCAAAGCCGAATTGCCGAAGGCGTGTAATATTCTGTTAATTGACGATGTCTTCACCACCGGCTCGACTTTGGACGAATTGGCGAAAACGCTGAAAAAATCAGGCGCAGGTAAGATTTTTTGCTGGAGCTTGGCGCGTCCGCCAATGAAAAAATAGCTTAAAGTTTTTGACACCCATGGAACATTTCGGCATTATGCCACTCAATAAGTGATTGATTTATATGTTTACCATAGTTTTGTACCAACCCGAAATCCCGCCTAATACGGGCAATATCATCCGCCTGTGCGCCAATACCGGTGCCGATTTGCATTTGGTCAAGCCGCTTGGTTTCCCTTTGGATTCGTCCAAAATGAAACGCGCGGGTTTGGATTATCACGAGTTTGCCAAACTGACGGTACATGAGAATTTCGAAGACTGCCTCAAGGCACTCGAAGGCCGCCGCATTTTCGCGCTGACCACCAAAGGCTCTACCCGCCCCGACGAAGTTTCCTTCCGCGAAGGCGACGTGTTGCTGTTTGGCCCCGAAACGCGCGGCCTGCCTGCCGAAGTTCTCGACAGCCTGCCTGCCGGACAAAAAATCCGCCTGCCGATGATGCCCGGCAGCAGGAGCATGAATCTTTCCAATACCGTCGCCGTTATTCTGTTTGAAGCATGGCGACAAAACGGTTTTGCCGGCGGCGTATAGCAGGCCGTCTGAAACCGCTGCGTTATCAACTCAAGAACGGAACCCGTTTTGACTTTTACCAAAAAAAACCTCCTTTCCTTAGCCGCCGCCACCATCGGCGTCCTTTCCATCAATGCCGCCGTCGCCGACAGCGTGGTTCGAGTCGAAAAACTGCATCCTTCTGCCAACCGCAGTTACAAAGTTGCCGGCAAACGCTACACGCCGCTGACCCAAGTTTCCTCTTTCAGCCAAACCGGTAAAGCCTCATGGTACGGCAACCAATTCCACGGCCGTAAAACTTCCAGCGGCGAGCGTTACAATATGAACGCCCTCTCCGCCGCCCACAAAACCCTCCCTATTCCCAGCTACGCACGCGTGACCAATATGCAAAACGGCAAAAGCGTCATCGTCCGCGTCAACGACCGCGGCCCTTTCCACGGCAACCGTGTCATCGATGTTTCCCGCGCCGCCGCCCAACAATTGGGTTTCATCAACCAAGGCACGGCCAACGTCAAAGTTGAGCAGATCATCCCCGGCCAAACCGCCGCTCAAACCATTATTTCCCCAAACAACAAAGAATTTTTTGTTGATTTGAAATCCTTCGGTACCCAACGTGAAGCGCAGGCTTATCTGAACCAAGCCGCACAAAGCCTGCCGTCGGACAGCAAAGTCATGCTGGAAAAACGCAACTACGAATACGTTGTCAAAATGGGTCCGTTCAGCAGCCAAGAACGTGCCGCCGAAGCAGGCGAACGCGCCCGTCATCTGAATCTGGTATCCGCCATCTGATTTCGTCCGCGTTAGCGCTGAAGTTTGATACAATACAAGGCCGTCTGAAACCCGATTGCAAGGTTTCAGACGGCCTTTTTTAATCACAGGGGAACACCATGATCAGCAGGCTCACAGGTAAATTGATTGAGAAAAATCCGCCGCAGGTCGTTATCGACGTCAACGGCGTCGGTTATGAAGCCGACGTTTCCATGCAGACTTTCTACAACCTGCCCCCCGTTGGCGAAACCGTCCATCTCTACATCCAGCTTGTCGTCCGCGAAGACGCGCATTTGCTGTTTGGATTCGCCTCGGCCGAGGAGCGCGCCACCTTCCGCCAACTGGTCAAAGTCAGCGGCATCGGTGCCAAAACTGCATTGGGCATCTTGTCGGCCATGAATGCCGACGAGCTGGCGCAAGCCGTCGCCGAAGAAGACGTCAAACGCCTCTCCTCCGCCCCCGGCATCGGCAAAAAAACCGCCGAACGCATGGTGTTGGAACTGCGCGGCAAACTCGTGTCCCATACCGTTTCAGACGGCCTGTTTGCCCCTGATGCCGTTGCCGACGAAAGCCAAGACATCATCAACACCCTGCTTGCCCTCGGCTACAACGAACGCGAAGCCAAAGCCGCCACCAAAGGCATTCCCAAAGGCACGGAAGTCGGCGAAGGCGTGCGCCTGGCCTTAAAAAACCTGCTCAAATAAGGCCGTCTGAAACATGAAAACCGCCGTCCTGAGTGCCGCCTTGCTTCTAAGCGCGTGCGTTTATACCGAAACTCCGTACGGGCGCACCGCCGTCTTAGACCTGCCCGTCCACGCGCAAACCACCGTCAACAAAACCGTGACCATCAACGCCCCGCCCGGGACGACCGTCATCTATCAAGACAGCGAACCCGTCCGCAATTACCCGGCCTATCCCGTTTATCCCCGCCGGGTTTATCGTTATCGATAAACAATGCTGACCGTTTGAAACCATAGGTTCAGACGGCCTGTTGAGAGACCAACCATGAAATACATCCTTCCCCTGCTTTTACTCCTGAGCGCCTGCACACCGGACGCCAAGACCACGGATGCCGCATCCGCCCCCAAAACACACGGCTTCGCACACCGCCTGACCGAAGGCGAAAAACTGTTGACCCAAGCCCTCATCAAACAAGACCTCGCCGCCTACTTCAAACACGAAACCGGCGGCGCATTTGCCGAACAAGCCCCCTTATTCTCGGCCCAGCAACTTGCCGAACAGAAAAACATCCCCCAAAACGATGCCATCGGCGTTTACGGCAAAATCATCAAAACCCAAGGCCGCACCGCCTGGCTGCAAACCGACAAGCAAACCCTCAAACTCGATTTGGCCGAACCGCTGCAAGAAGCAGAAGGCGAAGTTACCCTCGTCTGCCAACACGAAAACACCGCCTTCCAAGACTGCCAAACAGAAGCAAACTTCGTCCGACGCTTTACCGAACAAATCTTCTCGGCGGTCGAGTCCGGACGCGTATCCGCCCAAACAGACGCACCGGCCGAAGAAATCATGGCCGGCCGCCTCATCCCGTTTTTAAGTGCCGCCAGCGACTTTACCGGCAACTTCAAAGCCTGCGCCACCACCATGACCGAATACTGCACCAGCCGCCTGGCACGCGAAATGCCCGAATCCGCAGTCCGCAAAAAAGCACAGGAATTGGGTTTGACCGAAATAGCATTTAAAAAGAAAAAATAAATATTTAGGCCGTCTGAACCTTATAGCGGCTGTGTTATAATCCGCACCTCATACAGGTCGGACAGACAGTCGCCGCGTATCGCGTAAGGCATACGGGGAGGAAAGTCCGGGCTCCACAGAGCAGAATGCCGGCTAACGGCCGGGCGCGGCAACGCGACGGAAAGTGGAACAGAAAGCAATACCGCCGATGATTGCCTTCGGGCAAAACAGGTAAGGGTGAAAAGGTGCGGTAAGAGCGCACCGTGCATTTGGTAACAAAGCGCAGCAGGCTAAACCCCATTCGGAGCAAGACCAAACAGAACGCGATGACGCTGCTCGCCGAGCGTTCGGGTAGGTTGCTTGAGCACACCAGCAATGATGTGCCTAGAGGAATGACTGTCCGCGACAGAACCCGGCTTACCGTCCGAGCTGTATGTCCCCATACCGCGGCAGGTTTTTAAAACCT